>CALKIA010000513.1 GCA_937988705.1 uncultured Chloroflexota bacterium
TGGATACCGAGGTAGCGACACTGCGCATTGGCGATCACCGGACATTTCAGGACTTACAGCGCAGCGCCACCGAAGAATGGGCAGCGCGACAAGATGTGGTATTCAACGACTATCAGACGCTGCTGCTGGAAAACGGCGCGAATGTTCAGTTGACCGGACATGTCATCGATGCAGTCGTGGATCGGCAGCGGGGGCGGGTGCAGGTCGAAGAGATCATCGACAATGTACGCTATGTGCGGACGTGGTTTTACTGGCGCTATGAGGACGGTTGGCGGCATGTTCCGCCGGATTACACGTTCTGGGGGGAGCAGAAAATGCTCCAGAACGAGACGGTGACCCTTTACTATCGGGAACTCGATCAGCCTGCCGCGCAGATGGCTTTTGATCAGCTCACTGCTTGGCTGACAACCGGATGCGCGGCGCTGAGCTGTGCCGCCGCACCGCACCTGACGGTAGATCTGGTTCCAAACCCAGTCGCGCAAGTGCAGTGGGTCGATAACTGGGTGCTGCAAATTCCTTCGCCGTACCTGGAACGCGCGCAAATCGAGGCGCCGTTCTCGCCGGGGACGCGCTTTCAACTGGCCGTGCTCATGGCGCGACGCCTCGTGGATGACTATGCCGTGCCGGGGCTAACCGGGGAAGCCGCCTTTCTGCGCGATGCGGTTGTGAGCTGGTTGGTGGAACGGTTCGCACAGGCGCAGATGGAATCGCATCTTGTCTACAGCCTCGCCGCGCGTTACGGCGACTCGGCGGTGGGGCGGTTGCTCGCGGCGCTCACCCCGGAGGCGACGGCGGCAGTCTTGAGCCAGGTCACCGGAACGCCGTTGGAACAGTCCGGGCTCGATTGGCGGGACTATCTCGAATGGCGGCTGAGTCAGGACTTGCCCGGGCAGGAAATTGACGTAGTCGGTGTGACTGTCGAATATAGCGCCGACGGGCAGCCCCAGATTCGGGCGCAGGTGCGCTCCGGCTCAGACCAGACCGAAGTCCTGTTTCAACTGGTCGATGACCTGTGGCGGCGTATGGGCTAATCGTGCTATGATGAAGTAGATTTGAGGGGGGATGATGCCATGCTAGACGATCTGCGTAAGAGTACTAACAACCAACCGGGCAACGAGAACGAAAACGAAGAACCCAACTTCCGGCCGGGCTCTGACGATGATGAAGAAGGCGGCGAACAGCGCTTTATGGGCATGACGGCTGTCGAGCGCATGTTCATCTCGATCTTCTTGTTCCTTGCGGTGAGCGTGATTGGCGCGGCGCTGCTGCTGGCGACTGGTCGCTGGATTCTGTAGAACCGGAGTGGGACGGGAAATGTTTCCCGTCCCTGATTTTGCCGATTACCCGGCGGGGTTGAGAATCAAACGATCGGCCGTTGCGCGTTCGACCTGCGTGCGCGACCACAGCATCGGATGGTAGTTGATCTCCGTCCACAGCGGGATCATATCGTTGTAGTGCGGGCTGTACGGGTGGCCGCTCTGGCCGGTGGTATGGATCGACCGGCTGTTTTCCCAATTTGTGACGTCGAGGATCATCCGCATGGATGGGAGTGCGCGTACCGTGAAGGTCAAATCGACTTCGTCGGTACCATAGTCGACGCCCCAGCTCGTCGCGTTGACGATTCCGCCGCCACCGTCCACGGGGTACGGGCCACGATTCACCATATCCTCTATCAGGTCAATGCCGCTCAGTCCGAGCGGATTGCTCTCCCACGTTGCGGTGTGCAGTGCGCCCCAATTCCATTCAGCCGGATTGTTACCCTGCCGCCTGACCAGCTCCTGAACGGCTTCGTCGAAGGCCCGGACTAGGATGTCGTCGCGCGTTTCGACCACATCGGCTGTACCTGCATCATCCCACCACGCATTTTCTGGGTCATTCATGAGCCGCGCGGCGGCGTAGAGATCGCCGGTATTGGCCCGCAAATCTTCGGGCATCTGATCGTTGAAGAGTGTATCCAGCAGGCGCACGCTGAACACTGCGTAGAGCGCTGCTTGCCCACGATCCCGCCGCATCTGGAAATCCCACGTTAACAGATAATCTCGCGCTTCGGTGATCGACTGAGCGGCAAATTGAAGCCCACCGAGATACGGCACAATCTCCCGCGCATTGATGTTCAGGTCATCACCCTGAATCTGCTGATACGTGTCCGGGGTGTGCGACTTGAGCTGATCGATCAGCTCGTTGATGCGTTCGCCCCGGTAGCCGTAGTCCCAACTGTAGCCGAGTTCGTAGAAATTATCAGCGCCTAACGCCTCTTCGAGCTGGGCGTAATAATCCGGCGGAACAACGGCTTGATTCGCCGTCACGATGTAATTGCGCTCCGGGTTGAGAATACGCGGGAGCAAATCAAACGGGATGTACCCCTGCCACACATCAGCCTCGCCTGTCGCGAGGGTGGGGAAGCGACCGTCGCGGTCACCGGGGCGAATGGGCATACTGCCCGGCGTCTGGTAGCCGATGTTCCCGCTGGTATCCGCATAGACGAAGTTCTGCGCGGGGACATTCCAGTAGGCGAGGGCGGCGCGGAACTCGTCCCAGTTAGTCGCCACATTCAGGCGCAGGACGGACTTATAGAGGGTGCCGTCGTCCAGCCCCGTCCAGCGCAGTACCAGCGGGTCTTCACTGTTCCAGCCCGCGATTTCTCCCGTTTCAGAATCGTAGCGGTTGTCGTTGATGATGGGGCCGAGATGGGTTACGCGCACCTGAATGGTCACAGGCGCTTCCCCATCCCCAAAGTTAATCAGCTCCTCGCGCACGGTCATATCGCGCCATTCACCCTCCCACCGATACTGGGTGGGGTTATCCGGGTTGATTTCGAGGCTGTATAGGTCTTGCACGTCGGCGCCGACGTTAGTCACGCCCCACGCAATGTCATTGTTATGGCCGATGATGACGGCGGGCGTCGCGGGTAGCGCGAACCCAACGACATCATACGGGCATTCGTCAGTCACAGGGTAGCAGTGTAGTCCAATTTCGTACCAGATTGACGGCATCTGAATGCCGAGGTGGGGATCGTTGGCCAGCAGGGGAGCCCCGTTCTCAGTCATCGTTCCGGTGGCGACCCAGTTATTACTGCCGATGCCCGCATCTGAACTGCGCGTAATCCAATCGCCGCGGACGATGCCCCCGGCCGCCGCACGGCTCACGGGCACGCTCATGGCGGCGATGCTGCCCGCGTAGGCGGTGCTCAGAGTATCCACAGTGACTGGCAAGTCTTCACTCTGGAGGATCGTCGGCTTGCTGTCAAACGGGAAGGGCGGGTTGAGGTCATCGAATAGGGACTGACCGAGCGCATCGAGGAGCAGCGCGTTGTCCATATCTGAGCCGTAGGAGTCGGTTAGATTCCATGCCATGACTTTGCCCCACACGAGGCTGTCAGCGGGCGTCCACGGCGCGATGGTGATTGTCACACCGGTGACGCCGAGCAGGCGATATTCGAGCGCGAGGTCATCCTGGGAGCGGCTGGTGATGTAGGCATTCACCCCGGCCGCGAACGCTTGCAAGACCGCGAGTTCGCTGCCATCCAGCAGTTCAACGTCGCGTTCCGCGGCTTCGCGCCAGCCCGCCGTGCGGATGAACAGATCTGTTCCCATTACGCTGTCGGTTTTGCCGGTGAGTTCTTGAATCGTGCCGCTGCCGACATGGCGCGCGAATTCCATCTGCCACCAGCGATCCTGCGCCTGCGTGAAGCCCTGCGCGAAGAACAGATCATGCAGATTGTTGGCGTAGATATGCGGGATACCCCAGTCGTCGCGCAGCACTTCAACCTGTGACTGCAGCCCGGCGACGCTGAGCACCCCATTGGTCACCGGGAGCGGCCCCTGTGTAGTATCGGTGTAGATGAGGAAACCGCCGACGGCGATCACCACGACAATGAGTAAGAGAACCAAAAGGACTATTCGCAGAACTTTCACTGACTTATGCTCCTAAGTGTTCAACAAAAAAGGCGATGAGACGGGTGGCGTAATCATCGGTTACGAGAAACATGCCTTGCACATGATCCGCCCCTTCGATGATCCATGGTTCAACCGGGTTACCGACCGCATTCGCGGCGGCGGCGAGATCATACGCGTATTGCACGCTCAAGCGCGTATCGGCGGTTCCGTGTGTGATGAACAGCGGGCGTGGGCCAATATTCTGGACGGCTTGTAGGGGACTCATCGATGTCACATCATCTCCGCTGAGGAGTTTCCCCATGAATAACCCGGCAGGGGCGAGGAACTGCGGATAGCCATTGCGGGCAAGTTCGGCGTCGAGGGCGATCTGAATATCGGCGAAACTGCTGTCTTCCCAAACGGCGGCGACCTGTGGTTCGGAGCTAGTCGCAATCAGCATCGTTGCCGCACCCAGCGACACGCCGAACAGGCCGATGCGTTCCGCCGGGATGCCTTTTTCGGCGATCAGCCAATCCCATGCGCCCAGCACATCGCGATATTCTTCGGTACCCACCGCATAACGTCCATCTTCGACCGTTGATGCGCCGTGGTCGCGCATATCCATCATCAACACGTTGAAACCCGCGTGATGTAAGATACCGCCGGGGAGCAGCACAGACGGAGCCTGACGGCAGCTGTTCAGGCCATGCACGA
>CALKIA010000514.1 GCA_937988705.1 uncultured Chloroflexota bacterium
CTGTAAATGCGGTCTGCTGGTCAATGAAGTACTGCTGATCGGCGCTCTTGTTGATAGCGACCAACAGCGGGACTTCTTGCGCTGAGGCGCTGCCGATGATGAGAGACAACGATACGATGACAATCAAAAGGATGGGAAACAGGTTTTTCTTCATGAGATACATTGGTCTCCTGAACTTAAGAAGTTTGAGATCTTCCAAATAGAGCGAAAATATCTGATTTTATGGACTTACCTCCCTTGTGCCTGCATACGGGTTGCTCTTTGAAAAGTGCAGCCCTTATCCCACATGGTAGCGCCACTGTCCGGCGTTCCCAATGGAATAAATCATGCTCTGATAGACTATCTTACTTTCCCGAACCAAGCGCTTTTACTGCCCAGCTTCTCTGACTATAGAGTTTTGAACTGTGCAAAACAAGCGTTTTGCTGTTCATTTTGCTCAATGATGAGCAGTTTTTATGTCGCTATTGTGCATATTGACACAAAAAGGAACACCCTCGCCACTAATTCCATCCCCGATGGGTACAATGCTCGCATTTGAATATTCTGAGGAGCAAGTGAAGCCCTATGGAATTGTGGACTTCAGATGAGGCGCTGTTTGAAATCGCGCGCCGCGAATTATTCACCGCTGTTGTGGGCGACATCATGGATCAAATGGGGCTGCAGCAGCAGTTTTTGCCGCCCAGCATTCATCCACTCAGAGCTGATATGGTGGTCATCGGGCGCGCCATGCCCGTTCTAGAAGCGGATGTTTTTGAAGGTCACAGCAGTCATGCCAATCCTATGCTTGCAAAGCCGTTTGGCCTGATGTTAGAAGCGCTTGACGGTTTGAAGCCGAATGAGGTTTATGTCTGTTCGGGCGCGTCACCGCGTTACGCTTTGTGGGGCGAATTGATGAGCGTGCGCGCGCGTCAGCTGGGGGCTGCCGGGGCTATTCTTAATGGCTATTCGCGGGATACGCGGGAAATCCTCAAGCTTGGGTTTCCAACGTTTTCCTACGGCGCCTATGCACAGGATCAAGCGCCTCGCGGCAAAGTTCTTGATTTTCGCGTGTCAATCAAGCTGGGCGAAACGACGATTCGTCCCGGAGATATTCTGTTCGGCGATCTTGATGGAGTTTGTGTAGTTCCACAAGACGCAGTCGCAGAGGTCTTCTCAAAAGCACTGGAGAAAGCCAGAGGCGAGAAACGAGTTAGACAGGCGATTGAAAACGGGATGAGCGCCGCAGAAGCCTTTGCCCGTTTCGGTATTCTTTAGATGATTTCTAACCCGATTTTAGGTCGGAGAGGGATTTAGGATGCGGATCGAATCCGTTGATGTGTGGTTGGTCGAAGGCATTAAGTACAACTGGACGCTGCTGCGAATCACCACGGATAACGGGTTGACCGGGGTGGGAGAGTCGACGAACTGGCCCGGCAGCCCGCTGGTCTATCACGCGACCAAACATTTAGGGCAGCACATTATCGGCGAAGACCCGCGTCGTGTCGATTTCATCTGGACAAAGCTTTACCGTGATTTTAATTGGCAGGGACCTACCGGCACGATGATGTGCGCTATGTCGGGAATTGATATGGCACTGCTCGATCTCAAAGCCAAATGGCTTGGGGTGCCGTGTTATGAACTGCTTGGCGGGGCATTTCGCACCGAAATCTTGTTGTACGCCAACTACTGGTTCACGCAGGGCGGTCACAACCCTGACGATTATGCGCGCCAAGCAAAAGCAGTCACAGCGTCAGGCTTCACAGGATTGAAATTCGATCCATTCGCGCATACCAATTACCTGTTTGGCGCTGATCTGAGCAGCAATCTGACTCTGACCGGGGATCAGGAAGATCGGGCATATGACATCGCGGCAGCGATCCGCGCGGCAGTTGGCAACGGCGTGCAGTTGATGATCGAGACGCATGCTTTCCTGAGTATGCCAACGGCGATTCGCATGGCGAAGCGGCTCGAGCCACTCAATATAACATGGTACGAGGAACCCGCCGGGCCGGAATCAGCGGCGACTTTGCGCTATTTGAATGAGAAGATCAACATCCCCCTGTGTGTTGGCGAACGCCATTACAGCCGCTGGGGTTTTCGTGAGGTCTTGGATTTGCACGCGGTCGATTACATCATGCCCGATGTTACGCGCTGTGGGGGTCCCAGTGAGCTACGACGGATCGCCGCTCTGGCGGAGACGAGCAATATTCAAGTCGCGCCGCACAACCCTAACGGACCGCTGAGTACCTTAGCCAGCGCCCAAGTGTGCGCGGCCATCCCGAACTTTTTCCGGCAGGAATATATGTTTAACGATGTCCCATGGCGTGATCAAGTCATCGATCATCCGATAGACATCCGCAACGGGTATTTGATTCTGTCTGATCGACCCGGTTTAGGCGTTGATCTCGTCCCGTCGGTGCTGGATGCCCATCCGGGTGTCGTGACGCCTAGAGCCGGGTTCTATATCTAATGGCACTCGCTATCGACCTCCATGGGAAACATGCCCTGATCACGGGCGTTTCAAGCGGTATCGGACTGGGAATCGCCGCTGCTATGGCAGAAGCAGGCTGCGACATCGCCGGTTGTGGCCTGGACGGTGAAAGGTCAGCCGGTGCGGAAGCGTTTCAACGAACCGTTGAGGCGCACGGACGGCGTGCGACCTACGCGCCAATCGACCTACGCGACGACTCCGCGCTTCGTGGCTGGGTAGCACACGCCGGTACCCAGTTAGGCGGCATCGATTTCGTAATCTCGAATGCGGGTCGCAGCGTTTTTGAAGGTGTATCCGCTTGTTCGGACGCTGCGTGGAACGATGCCCTTAACCTCAATCTGGCAGCCCACTGGCGGCTGTGTCAGGCGGCCAAGCCCTATTTACTAGCAGGGGATGAGCCCGTCATTATCGTGATTACCTCGAATCACGCCTATTCGACCATTCCTGGATGCTTTCCTTATAATGTTGCCAAAGCCGGGTTGCTCGGATTGGTGCAGTCGCTCGCAATTGAATGGGGATCCAAGATTCGCACGGTTGGTATTGCCCCAGGCTTCATCGACACCCCCGGCGGCGATTCGTGGTTCAACACGTTTCCAGACCCGGCGGCTGAACGTGCGCGCACAGAAGCGATGCACCCGGTAGGCCGCATCGGCACGACACGAGAAATCGGAGGCATGTGTGCGTTTTTGTGCAGTCCCTTCGCGCGTTTTATCACCGGAACAACGTTTTTGGTCGATGGTGGTCGCTCGGCGTTAATGCAAGACAAGTGATCGTCAGGTGTGTAGAACGCAATAGAAAGTGTATGAAAAGCTAGTACCTCACCACAGCGGTATTTAGCTTTTCTCCCCTATCCCCGCTTGCGTGGGAGAGGGGTTGGGGGTGAGGGGGACACGCGAAGAGGCTTATCCATAACTGACGTTCAATACACTGGTAGACGATCTCAAGCGTGAGAAACCGCGCATGGAGAAACCGGTGAAGCGTGGGCGATGCACAACAAAAAACGCCGGGGATGTTTCTCCCGGCGAACAATGTTCGAGTCCAATCTAACTTGCTCCACAACTAGGATTCAAACGCTGCTTCGACCAAACTCATTCTAAGCTATGGCAAACTTGTACCATTAAGTCAAAAAATAGGAGGCTTGGATTCGAACATCACTTGAGAGAAAAAAGGGCTTTCTGACAGTGTCAGAAAGCCCTTTTCCCCGTGTGCTGGAAGGATTGGATCACATTCGAACATCATTCTCCCCGTGAAACCGTTCAATTCCTTGAAAGTTTACCATTTCCTCAACGCGAATCACTCGCGCCATTCATAACGAACCCAAACTAAATCGGCTTTTGCGGTGATAGGGAGAGGCGCCACCTCCCCCCGGTCACCTTGAAGCTCGCTGCTCTCGCCAGCGGGACTCCCGGATGTCACTGTACCACACCTCCGTGAAGTCCTTGCCAGCCACAGCGAAATCGACGATTTGTTGGGCTTCGAAAGGACATGGGAATGACTCGCAGTTTCGTATTCACCAACCACAAAGGGGGTGTCGGGAAATCGACATCTGCCACCAACATTGCGTTCGGCATCGTCAATCTGCTACGCCGCGCCAATGCCGCCAATCCGCGTGTGCTGATCATCGATACCGACTCGCAGGGACATGCGTCGCTGGTCACAACCGGGCGCAAGGACTATGGCGCAGACGACAGTCTCTACACCGTGCTGATGGCAGAACGCCAGAACGCAGCGCAGACATTTATGAACTGTATTGTGCCATCGACATGGGATGAGAACCTGCATGTGCTTCCCGCTTCCCCGATGTTGGAAGGTGCAGAGCGCGAGCTTATGGGTGTCGCTGGTGCGCCCTACCGTCTCGCTGATCCGCTGAGCAAGATCGCGAACCAGTATGGGGCAATCGTCATCGACACTCGTCCTTCGTTCTCGCTGCTCACGGAAATGGGACTGATCGCCGCGACGGATGCGATCATCCCAGTTGAGCCACGCTATCTCGAAACGGTTGGTCTTACCAGCGTCATTCAGAAAATCAACGACATTCGTGAGGGTTGGCGGCATCCCAATCTTCGTGTGAGTGGGCTACTGGTCACCAAGATGGACAACCGCATTCGGGGTCACAACC
>CALKIA010000515.1 GCA_937988705.1 uncultured Chloroflexota bacterium
ACATAACACAAGCCTTTGAGCTATCAGCCGTTAGCGATTAGCTGTTCGCGGAAAATGCAGCCCATCGACGGATGAAATCCATGTTACTGCACAGTATACCGTGAAGTCCGTTTGGGAACAGGGGACGCCATGAATGGCGTCCCTACGAGAAAGGTTCTGGTGTAGGGACGCGATGTATCGCGTCCGCAAAATTCCGAAACCGAGAAAAAACCTTGTTTCACGGTCTTCTACGTAACTATTGGTGCTTGTTCGTGGTTCTAAACGGATGGTGGTCTGTAGGGGCAAGGCATGAGGGTGTTTGAAAAGCCGCTGTGTGGCTTTCTGAACTATACAAACACTAGCGGACGCGATAAATCGCGTCCCTACGAAGACCAATTCCGCTGGGCGCGGGCTGTTGGCTCCCCTCCCTGAATTCGGGGAGGGGCGGGGGTGGGGTCGAAAAGCAACCTTTTTAGACACCCTCATGCCTTGCCCCTACGAAAATCTTCTCTCAAATTGGTAACTTGCACCAATGGTTACGCAGCGACCCAAACCCGCTGCTAACGGCTAATCGCTCACTTCATCCGGTGCCACGCGCCGCGCAGCAGCAGCCACACCACGAGCAGCACCAAGCCCGTCTCCAGCAGTGCCCCGATGTTGAAGCCCGCGAGCAGGCTGCCCACCAGCGCGACCCCATACGCGCCGATTAGTCCGTACCAGCCGAGCTTGTAGCCCAGTGCCAGAAGCGCCGCGAACAGGATGATCGCGCCGCGCCCGATCACGCCGATCATGATGCCCGCATTGGATGTAGGCAAGTCGCTCGTGACATAGCCCAGGTTCGGGTCACCACCCGGCCCTAACAGACTGATGATCACGAACAGGTTGTAGATCACCATCAGCGCCAGCCAGCCCCACAAAAACAAGTTGCGCTGATCGCGGGGATTATCCGCCGTTAAGTGGTCTTGAAGATCTTCGGGCATCACTCTCCTCCTGACTTGTAGTTTCCATTTTAATGTCATTTGAAATATTTCAGAAGCCTACTCTCATGGGATTCCTATTTGAACATTTGTGCGCTAATTTGGGGATCGATTTGCATCCTTTTGCGCTCTCAATCCGTCTATCTTTATGCAAGCAGGATGGAAAGGGACAACTCGACATGCAGATCAACCTGTATACGGCGACTATTCGTCAGGCAGAATTACTGCGTGAGGCGGAACAGCAGCGTTTGGTGCGCAGTGTCATGAACCAGCGCAGACCAGTGCTACACTTCAAACTGCCATTCCGTTTAAAATGGTCATACGCGCCGAAAGCTGCCGCGCCGCATCCGCGCGAATGTCCGACACCATGCTAGAGCAGAGGGTAAATTGATGGATCAAGTGGTGGAGACCGTCTGGAATACACTCAACCCGACCTTGCAGCAGTTCATTCGACGCCGCGTGCCCGATACGCCGACCGCCGACGATCTGCTGCAAGAGGTGTATTTGAAAGTCCACACGAACGTAGATTCGCTGCGTGATCCAGCTCGGATGGAGTCGTGGGTGTACCAGATCGCGCGCCATGTCATCACGGATTACTACCGCGCGCAGAAGCCGCAGGCCGAAATCAGCGATCTGATCCCGATTCCCGAGGATAACGACGACGACTACGATGAGATCGTCGAGCGGTTGAGCCGAAGCGTCCTGAGCATGATCGAGATGCTGCCTAAGGACTACCGCGACGCGATCTTGTTGACGGAATATGAAGGCTTGACGCAGCAGGCAATGGCGGATCGACTGGGGATTTCACTGCCCGCCGCCAAGTCCCGGGTGCAGCGCGGAAAGAAGATGCTGCGCGAGTATTTGCTCGCTTGCTGTCACTTTCAGTTTGATCGTCAGGGCATGGTGATCGATTACTATCCGCGCTGCGAGTGCTGTGCCGAAACTGCCTGTTGAAACCACGTAACGAACATCAGCATTCGGATGGGCGCAGAGGTGCGCCCGTCCGAAGACCCGCGAGGTCATTCCAATTTGCATCCTTTTGGAATCGACATCCGTCTATCTGGATGTAAGTCGGCGATAAAGATTAAAGGAACCCAAACTCATGACTACCCCCATTCACGAAGTTGTCAAAGAACGCTATGGCGCCATTGCCAGCGGCACCCAGCAGTCGTGCTGCGGCGATTCCAACTGCTGCGACACCCAACTCTATAATGTCGAACTGCTGGAAGGCTTGCCCGCCGATGCGGTCAACCTGTCGCTCGGCTGCGGCGATCCGGTCACGATTGCCGGCTTACAGCCCGGCGAAACCGTGCTTGATCTCGGCAGCGGCGCGGGCATCGACTGTTTTCTGTCGTCGCGGCAGGTCGGCCCCACCGGGCACGTGATCGGCGTGGATATGACGCCCGCCATGCTCGCCAAGGCAAACGCCAATCAGGTGAAGATGGGCGCGACGAATGTCGAATTCCGGCAGGGGCAGATCGAAGCGCTGCCGGTGGAGAGCAATTCGGTCGATGTGATTATGTCCAACTGCGTGATCAACCTATCGCCGGACAAAGCCGCTGTCTTCAGTGAAGCCGTGCGCGTGCTCAAGCCGGGCGGGCGCATTTCAGTCAGCGATATTGTCACCGAAGGCGCTTTCAGCGCGGAACTGCGGGCCAACGCCGCCCAGTGGGCGGAATGTGTGACGGGCGCGATTGACGCGGATCTGTACACGGGCCTGATGGCGGCGGCGGGCTTCACCGATATCACCGTCGTTGATAAGTCGAATGCCGAGGGGATTATCGAAATTCAGCCGGGCATGCCGCGCATCTTCAGCGCGCGTATCACCGCGAAGAAGCCGAACGCTTAACCTGTAACTAAAACGCACGTCTTGCTCCTCTGCACAGCCAATTCAGCGCGTTCGCAGATGGCGGAGAAACCCTCCGCCATCTCGCTGGTGATCGCGTAGAACTCTTGAGCGCGGCGTCGAAACCAGCGACCGTCAACCCTTATGCCATTCGCGCCATGCAAGCGCGCGGCCTCGACATCAGCGGGCAGCGTTCCAAACACCTCGACAAATACCTGAGCCAACCCTTTGATTATGTGATCACCGTGTGCGACAACGCGGCGGAAACCTGTCCCGTGTTCCCCGGCAAGGCGCGGCGCATCCACTGGAGCTTTCCTGATCCGGCCGCGGTCGAAGGCAGCGACGAAGCGCTTCTCGCCTCGTTCATCCTCGTGCGTGAGGATCTCGAAGCGACCTTCAAGCGTTGGCTTGAGGAAACAGCGTAGGAAGAGACGTGTGAGGGGTAAAATCCTTGGAACGGCGGACGCGCCGTTGCGCGTCCGTGGTCAGCGGACAGCCAGAAGACCCTTCCTACGCGGTATCGGTTGAGGGATGCTTTCTGCCCAATCGTAAAACTCTCCTACCGTGAATTACGTGGGGGAGGGGTTTACAAAACCCCTCTCCCTAACCGACCCGGCTCCCCTGCCTCTAGCCACAGATATCTCCCTTAAGACATACAAATCTCAACGTTCTGATTCAAATAATTGGGTTAAAAATAAGAATACACTGATAATTATTGATAGCTCAATGCTATCTTAATAAGAAAGGCCAGTCTGATGCGTCCGCCCATTGATGCCGAAACCCAGGTCGTCGGAGCAGCTATGAGCTCGATCGTCGAGAATATTCAGCGCGAAGATATCCAAACCTACCTCGATAAATACAATCTCAACCATATCGTCCCCGACCAATGGTATTCCGCGCGCGACTTCATCAGCATCCTGAGCGAAATCGGCAGCGCAGAGGGCGGCATGGGGAATCTCGTCGCCATCGGCATGGCTGTCGCCCAGCAGATGCTTGTGCCGCCGGAACTGCTCACCGTCCCGCTGTCCGTCATTTTGAGTGGTTGGAACGATCTGTATCATTTGCAGCATCGCAAGGGCAACATTGGCGGGGTCGTGACGCAGAAGATCAGCGACACGCACTATCGCACCATCCACACGCACCTGTATCCGGATGATATGACGTGGGGTCTCGCCTACGGGATGGCCAAGCGCTGGCTGCCCGCTGGCACGCGCTTCAAGGTGTTCTACAACCCACAGTCACCGCGCCTTGATGAAGGCGGCGGCGACCAAACCGTCGTCGACGTGATGTGGGACTAGGCTCGTTTGCAACACGGACGGATGCGCTTCACTCCCGCGTCCGTCCGTAGGTCTGATTTCCCCTTAAATGGAGGGCTGTAACTCGACGCGTCCACAATGACAAACCGTCAGACGTACATCCCTCCACGATCGCGCCTCAAGCCACTTCAGCTTTTGTCTGCTTTGCGATGCTCCCGCCACCAATCATGGAAGGATTGCTGGGCAAACGGTGGGAAGTCGCGGTTTTGCGTCCACCCGCTGAGCGGATACGGCAGCGGCGCGCTGTTCGGATTAACGATGTGACTGCCGAAATTCGCCACTTTCCCGCCCAATTCATACAGCGCAGGCTTGCTGAAACCGAAGCCATAGGCCTTCATCGCCATTTTCCAGAGCGGGTCTTGCACATGTTCGAGATCGTGGCGGAGCATGAGCAGCATGTCGGGGATGTTGATGTCCACCGGGCAGGCTTGTTTACACGCGCCGCATAGACTGCTGGCAAAGGGGAGCGGGGCGGCGTTTTCAATGCCCTTGAGCAGCGGCGTGACAATCGCGCCGATCGGGCCGGGATACACCCAGCCGTAGCTGTGACCGCCCACATTCTGATACACCGGGCAGGCATTGAGGCACGCGCCGCAGCGAATACAGGCGAGCGCCTCAGTGTATTCGCTGGCGTAGATGTTGCTGCGGCCGTTGTCGAGCAGGATGAGATAGAACTCCTCTGGCCCGTCGTTCTCACCGTTCAAGGCTGGCCCATTGAAGCCATTGACGTAGACCGTCATGCGCTGCCCCGTCGCACTGCGCGGCAGTAACTGGATCAGCGTGCCGAAGTCTTCCCATGTCGGGAGCACTTTTTCGATGCCGACGACGGCGATATGGACTTTGGGGATGCCCGTAGAGAGGCGACCGTTGCCTTCGTTGGTGACGATGACGACCGTGCCCGTCTCTGCGATCATGAAGTTGCCGCCGCTCATGCCGAAATCGGCTTCGATGTACTTGTGGCGCAGGTGCCCGCGAATGAACGCCGTCATCGCGGCGGCTTCATCGGTGTAGGGCATGTCCAGCTTTTCCATGAACAGATCGCGGATTTGTTCTTTGGTCATGTGCATGACGGGCATGATGATATGACTGGGGTGGTCTTCGCCCACCTGCACGATGTACTCGCCGAGATCCGTCTCGATCATTTCGATGCCATGTTCGGTGAGGAATGGCAGCATGTTGATCTCTTCGGTCGCCATGCTTTTGCTTTTCACACCGCGCTTGAGGTTGTGCCGCTGGCAAATGTCGAGAATGTGCTGATTGGCTTCCGGCCCATCGGACGCCCAGAGGACATGCCCACCCTTCGCTGTGACGTTCTGCTCCAATTGTTCCAGCAGTTCCGGTAGATCGTGCAGTGCGCGCAGACGGGAGCCGCGCCCCTGCTGGCGTAACTGCTGCGCGTGATCCAGTTCCGTCATCACCGCCCGACGGCGGCTGTCGGCGTTGCCTGTACCGCGATCCAGCGCGGTTTGCAGCGTGATATCTTCCAGTGCAATGACGGCTTGTTCGTTGAACTGATTGGCGGTGAGTTCCATACCCGTTTCACTCTCGGCAACTTGTATTTCTTTAGATTGTACCGCGTTCTGCCGTCAATAAACGATTCATGAGAATATGCATAGGACACCTACCTATCTTAAAAACTATAGGTAGAATAGCTAACATTACCGTATACAAAGGCTTTGACGTGTTTGAACAACTTCTAGCGCCAATTTCGCCACTCATTATTGTGTTGTTTCTGCTCGCTCTGGCTATCTCCAGCATCGGCTTCCGCAAAACTGTCTGGTTCATCAGCATCGGCTATGTCTTCACCATCACTGCGATGATCATCACCGTCGTGATCGCCTTCCACGAGCAGCTCACGCTGCTCACCCTCCTGCAAAATGGCGTGCTGCTGATCTGGAGCTTGCGTCTGGGGCTGTTTGTCGTCCGCCGCGAAGCGCAAGCGGCCTATCAAGCGCAGGTCGCGGAACAAAACGCGCGTATCAACAAGCTGCCGATCTTCGTGAAAATCGCCATCTGGATCAGTTCGTCGCTGCTGTACGTCGCCATGTTCTCGCCGTCGCTGTTCACGCTCACCGCGCCCGCGCAGCCCACCGGAGTCGGACTCGTGGTCGCGTGGCTGGGCGTGGTCATCCTAATCGGCGGCCTGATCATGGAATCGCTCGCTGACCAACAAAAATCGGCCTTTAAACTCAAATCGCCGGGGCAATTCTGCAATGTCGGGCTGTACCGCCTCGTGCGCTGTCCCAACTATCTCGGTGAAATCATGGTGTGGATCGGCTTCTGGGTGGTCGGCACCGCGTTCTACACCGGCGTGCTCCAGTGGGTACTCAGCTTCGTCGGGTTGCTGCTGCTCGTCTCGATCATGATGGGTTCGACCAAGCGCCTCGAACGCGGTCAGAACGCGCGCTATGGTCAACTGGCGGAATACCAGCAGTACGTCAAGCGCGTGCCGGTGTTGTTTCCGTTCATCCCCGTTTACACGCTGGAAAACGTCAAGGTGGGGATCGAGTAGCCTATCCAAAAAGAGCTTTTTCCACCCCCCCCCGGCCCCTCCCCGAATTCAGGGAGGGGAGACAGCAAACACCACTGCTCCGGGAGAGGGGGGACTTAAAACCTGTGAAGTGTAAAACACGGCCTAAGGTAAGCCGCTCGTTCTCGCTGCCGCCGCGTTCGTCCCAGCAGAACGTGACGAGGGCGGCGCGTTTATGCAACAAATGCCCCGATGTCACCTATACTGTGCAGCAGACTTCAACATACCTATCGACAAAGGACTTCTGGATTGGAACAATTCTTCGCCCCGATTTCACCGCTCATTCTCCTGCTCGCGGTGGTTTCACTTGTAATTTCGAGCATCGGTTTTCGCAAAACCGTCTGGTTTATCAGCGTCGGTTATGCCTTCTCGATCACCGGGCAGGTGCTTGTCACCGTGGTCGCCTTCCGTGAGCAGCTCACGCTGATCACGGTACTGCAAAATCTCGCGCTGCTGGTGTGGAGTCTGCGTCTCGGCCTCTACCTTGTGCGCCGCGAAGCCAACGCGACCATGCCCGCCAGCGTCAACGATCAAGTTGCGCGGGCGCAGGCCCTCCCAGTTATGATCAAGTCGTTCATCTGGATCAGCGTATCACTGCTGTATGTCGCCATGTTTTCGCCCGCGCTGTTCACGCTGACCGCCCCCACGCAGCCCACCGGACTCAGCCTCGTGATCGCGTGGCTCGGCGTGCTCATCCTGTTCGGCGGCCTGCTCATTGAATCGCTCGCCGACGAACAAAAATCAGCTTTCAAGCTGAAATCACCGGGTCAATTCTGTAATGTGGGGTTGTATCGCTTCGTGCGCTGCCCCAACTATCTCGGCGAAATCATGGTGTGGATCGGCAATTGGGTGATCGGCGTGGCGTTCTTCACCGGCGTCTTACAATGGATTATCAGCGTGATCGGTGTAGCGTGCATCATCCTGATCATGATGGGATCGACCAAGCGACTGGAGAAGGGGCAGGCGCAGCGCTACGGTCAGCTGCCGGAATACCAGCAGTATGTCAGGAGTGTGCCGGTGCTGTTCCCGTTCATCCCGATCTACTCGCTGGAAAACGTCCGCGTGTATATCGAGTAACGTCAACTTCCGACCCCACCCCCGGCCCCTCCCCGAATTCAGGGAGGGGAGCCAACATCGTTCGCATGGGAGAAGGGGGCGAGAGAGTGAGGCCGCTTACTTCTTCAACTGCGCCATGAACTTCTGGCGGAACTTGGTCACCTTCGGCGCGATCACCACGCGGCAGTACCCCTGATACGGGTTGCGCGCAAAATATTCCTGATGGTACGCCTCCGCCGGGAAGAACTGCTTGAATTCGGTCACTTCCGTCACGATCGGGTCAGGCCACACCTTGGCCGCGTTGAACTCGGCGATCACCTGCGCGGCGGCGGCCTGCTGCTCCGGCGAGTGATAGAAGATCGCGGAACGGTACTGCGGGCCAACATCCGCGCCCTGCCGGTTGAGCGTCGTCGGGTCATGCACGGTGAAGAACACGTGGAGGATGTCCTTGAAGCTGATCACGTTGTTGTCAAATGTCACCTGCACGACTTCTGCGTGCCCCGTGGTCTTCTCGCACACCGCCTCATAGGTCGGGTTGTTGACCCAGCCGCCCGAATACCCCGATACCACATCGGTCACACCCACCAACTGATCGTAGACGGCTTCTGTGCACCAAAAGCACCCGCCGCCCAGCGTTGCAATTTCCTGCGCCATTGTTCACCTCTCGGTTGTCTATGGGGTTACAAGATATAGACGAGCTATAGAGATAAGAACTCACTATCGAGAATACCGGGAACCCTGAGAATCGGTGATTCTCTAAGCGGGCGATCATCTTCCGGTGATTAAAAGTAGGTTACCGAGAGGGTTTGTGTAGGGGCAGACCTATGTGTCTGCCCGGTTTTGGGCGCACACGTAGGTGCGCCCCTACAATCTGATGCTCTTGCTCTTTTCCTCTGCGCCCTTGGCGTTCTCTGTGGTTCAAGTCTTTTCTCGTTACGTCTCTGGTAGTTTCTGTCCGTAGGGAAAGCGTCATACAAGCCGCGCCCATCGTCGTTTATAATGGCGACGCAGAAGCAGTTGTCACAGGTGTGATCTATGCGTATTCCCAGTTGGTTATTCATCGTCGGCGTGATTGTGTTCGTCATCGGGACGGCCCTTTGCTCCGGCGTTTCCTATTTAGCGGCGCGGCAGGCCGCCATTGATCTCGGCGAAAGTGGCATCGAGCTCGTCTCATTTCAGGATTTTCTACGCGCGCAGCCGACGCCCCTCCCGGCGACCGCCACGCCGTATTCTCTGCCCACCGTGACGCCGCGTCCCGGCGCGACTCTCGCACCGACAACGATGGCACCAACGGCCACCGTCGACGTGCTGGCGGCCTACGAGTGGAATGATCCCCGCCGCTTCAACGTGCTGCTCATGGGCATCGACCAGCGGCGCGGCGAAACCGGCACGTTCCGCACCGACACCATGATGATCATCAGCGTTGATCCGGTGCGTAAGTCGGTTGGGATGCTCTCGATTCCGCGCGACCTGTGGGTGCAGATCCCCGGCTACCAACCGAGCCGCATCAACACAGCCAACGACATCGGCGACCGCGACGGTTATCCCGGCGGCGGCCCGGCGCTCGCGGCGCGCACGGTCACCGAAAATCTCGGCATCGACGTGGACAAGTATCTCCGCATCAACTTTGACGTCTTCACCACCGTCGTGGATGTGGTCACGCCCAACGGCGTGGAAGTCTGCCCCACACAGCTCATTGACGATCCGTATTATCCCGACGCGGGTTACGGTTTCATTCATGTGACCTTCCCGGCGGGTTGCCAGACGCTCGACGCGGAACATTTGCTGCAATATGCGCGCACCCGGCACACGCAAAACTCCGACTTTGATCGCGCCGCGCGCCAGCAGGAAGTGATCAAGGCGCTGCGCGACACCGTCATGAGCGCGGGGGGGATCGCCAATCTGATCGTGCATGTGCCGGAACTGTGGACCGAACTCTCAGACAGCTATGTCACCAATCTGACGCAGGAAGAATTATTCGCACTTGCGGCGCTCGCGCAGGAAATTCCGCGGGAGAATATCCGCTCCGCCGTCATCAATCAGCTGTACACCACGCCGCAGACCAACCCGAATGGCGATCAGGTGCTGATCCTCAACTACTCGGCGTTCCGTGGGCTGCTGCAAGAGGTGTTCGGGGAAAATGAGGCGCTCAACACGTCCGATTTGCGCGACCGCGCCAACGCCGAAGCCGCGAATATCGTCGTGTACAACAACACGACGACGCAGGGTCTCGCCACGCAAACGCGCGACTGGCTGGTCAGCAGCGGCGTGACGATCAGCGCCGTCGGCAACATGCCCGCCCCGGACGATACCGTGACCATCATCCGCGACTATACAGGCAACCCGTACACCGCGCGCTATCTGGCGCAGCTGCTGGGCTTGTCGGAAGATCGCATTCAGGTGTCGTCGGATGGCCTGACCTCCGCCGATGTGATGGTGGTGGTCGGTTCAGACATTCAACCGCTGCTGACGGGGCAGTAACTCCTGTATACTGTGAAGTAGAGACGAGGAGTTTGAGACATGGTTGCGGTCCGCGCGATTTATGAGAACGGTACGCTGCGCCTGCTGGATCCGGTCGACTTACAGCCGGGGCAGCAGGTGACGATTCAGCTCGATCCCGAGGCAGTCCAGCCTAAACAGCCGACGCCAGAAGAGGAACGCGCCATACTGCGTGAGGCGTTAGGCGATCTGCTGATCTGGGCGGATCCCACCTATGCGGAAAATGAATGGGTTGAGGCTGAAGCCGATAATATTGCCCGTGAGTTAGCCGGTGGCAAACGCCTCTCGGACATCATCATTGAAGAGCGGCACGAACCTTGAGCTACTACATTCTTGACAGCAGTGCTTTGGTCAAACGTTACATGCCCGAACCAGGCAGCGCGTGGATCAAGGCACTCACCGCAGCTAGTTCAGGCTATACCATCGTTGTAGCGCAAATCACTTCCGTGGAAACGGTGTCCGCAATCACCCGCCGAATGCATGCCGGATCAATCTCAACCAGAACCGCTAAAGCCACCCGTTTGCTGATTGATCGTCATTTCATTCGACAGTATGACAAGGTGCGCCTGACAACCGACATCCTACTCCGAGCAGAAGACCTGCTGGCGCAGTACCCGCTGCGCGCCGCCGATGCAATTCAACTTTCATCAGCGCTTGAAGCACACAAATTCATGGTTCAACGCGGCCTGCCACAGCCGATCTTTGTCTGCGCGGATCATCGGCTGCTGGCCGCGGCGATCGCCGAAG
>CALKIA010000516.1 GCA_937988705.1 uncultured Chloroflexota bacterium
CCGCTGGGGGGCAAATTGCAGTTGGGCATCAACATCAAGCCCGCGTATTTCTCGCAGGCGCACGAAGCGCTCAATTTCGAGAACACGGTGCTGGACGAACTCATCCGCCACAAGCCGATGAAACCGGGGCAGGCGCGGACGGTGCTGGGACAATACCTGTTCCGCAGCGACGAGGTGTTCAAGCCCGTCGGCGCGTTGAGCGGCGGCGAACGCGGGCGACTGGCGCTGGCGATCCTCGCGCAGCAGGGCGCGAACTTCCTGCTGCTGGACGAACCGACCAACCACCTCGACATTCAGGCGCAGGAGATTTTGCAGGAGGCGTTGGAACACTTCGAAGGGACGATTCTGCTCGTGTCGCACGACCGCTACTTGATCGCGGAACTGGCGACCCAAATCTGGCAGATCGAAGACGGGCGCATGACCGTGTTCAACGGCACGTACGCTGAATTCGCGGCTTGAGAGGCAAACACAGTTCTTGGGACGCACAGTTGTGCGTCCCGGCTATCCAAGGTCACGAATTGCCCCGTTCGCCCGCAGCTTGGCGCTGATTTCACCCCAATACAAGCGTGCCTGAGACAGTGCCCGAAAGAGCGCCTCGGTCACCACGCCGATCACATCCGCATTCGCGAAATCGCGTCCGCTTGCTCTGAGATAACCGGGATCGGGACGACGAACATGGATTATTGCTATCAACCCCAACGGCACGCGCGATCGCTCAAGCTGCTGAAAATACTCCCAGTCGCGGTTAAGGTACGACGCGACAATCGCGGGCGTAAGCTCCAGATGCAGGGCAGTCTCGACCCGTTCGCCGTTCACATACCCCTCGATCTGCATGTCATCTCCGTCCACCCACTGCAGCGCCACGTCTGCACGCATGGTGAGCGGGTACAGTGCCTGCTCGACGGTCACCGTCCAAGTACAGCTACCCACCAGCGGCGGGTGAATCGGTGTATGGTCCCGATTGAGGTAGGTCAAATACTCGGCCAGTCCCTGCGCAAAGCAAAACTCGGCAGTTTGGCCGCTGCGCTCATCGGTCAAGGTGAAGGTGACACCGGGGTAAAAGCAGGCGAGTTCAAAGCAGCGCGCAGCGATCAACTCGTAGCGCAGGCTGTTCCGTTCAAACAGCCCAAAGTCAGGACGAATAGTCAGTATGGTGCCCGTGGCTTCATCAGGTGCGAGTGCGCGGCCTAGTGCGAGATCTGACTGCGCGGCCCCGGCTTCAAACGTCTGCCGCCACAGCCCACCATCGCGCTTGACTTCCACTGCGCACACGCTTGAGTACGCGCTGGCCGCGATCAGGCTCTCGATGAGCGGCGTCTGACGGGTCGGTTTAGGCACATCGCTTGTGGGTACACGAGGTAGTTTGAGGATTTCGGCCAGCTGCGGATCGAGCTCGAAGTCTGCTGGCGCTTCAGCCTGCCAGCGTCGCAGCAGGTCCAGCGTCAGGCCGGGGCCATTATTACTCAGCGCGACTTCCTCGCCCTCTCGAATAGTCAGCGAGATACGATTACAGGTCTGCGCTTCCAACTGGTAGAGCGTTTCTGCCAACAGCGTCTCAAACCACTGATGCAGCGCCTGTGCCCCAGTGCCGCCAAAGTGATTACCTTGCATTCGCGCGGCAACGTAGAACGGAACATGTAAAGCACTTCCCCTGAAGCGTTCGTCGTTAGCCATGTTTATTCCTCATATCTTTTCTCACAATTGTACGGCTGAGGCGAAATTCATGCTTTGCGGCATAATAAGTGCGATCGAGCAAACGAGGGAAAAGCGCCATGTCGCCACGCCATTTGTATGTCAGCGCCAATGGGATACAGCAGTCCGTCTACGAGTGGGCGGGCACAGGTACACCGCTTCTGTTCGTCCATGCGACCGGGTTTCACGCCCGCATGTGGGACGCGGTGATCGAACTACTGCCCGGTGTACACGCCTACGCGGTCGATATGCGCGGGCACGGCCTCAGTGACAAACCTGCGCCCCCCTACGACTGGAAAACCGTCGGCGCGGACATCGCGGCCCTGAGTGCGGCGTTAGGGCTAACCGGGGCGCTCGGCGTGGGACATTCGATGGGCGGCCATGTGCTGACCTACGCACAGGCACATCATCCGGCGTTGTTCGGCGCACAGCTGCTGGTCGATCCGGTCATTTTGCCCGAAGCGTATTACATCGGCGCGCTGGAAGGCGACCACTTTACCACCCGCCGCCGCGCGGACTGGTCGTCGCCCGACGAGATGTTCGACAAGTTCAAGACGCGTACCCCGTTTGCCAAGTGGCCGGCGCGGGCGCTGCGCGACTACGTGACCTATGGTCTGCTGCCCAAACCTGAAGGCGGCTACACGCTCGCCTGCCCGCCCGCCGTCGAAGGCGCACTCTACATGCACAGCAGCGCGGCGAACATCTACCCGGAAATCGCGCAGATCGACATTCCGGTGACAGTCATGCGCGCGAAAACGACTTTAGAGGTGAACCCCGCCCTCGATTTCACCGTGTCGCCGACTGCGCCCGATCTCGCCAGCCGCTTTCAGCGCGGGACGGATGTGTATCTGCCGGAACACACGCATTTCATCCCGATGGAAGCGCCGCAGATCGTCGCCGAGCACATTCAGCGTCTGTTAGGGGATCGCAACTCATTGCCGTAATCCCGCTTTTGCGCTTGAATCTTCTAGCTAACTGCTAATCGCTAATTGCTAAAGGCTCATTCTTCATGAAACGCTCGGAAATTAATGCCATCGTTCGGGACTCGGACGCCTTCATCCAAAAGCATCTGTTTCATCTGCCGCCCTTCGCCCACTGGACGCCGGACGACTGGCGCAGCAAAGGGCCAGAAGTCGCGGAGATCGCCGAAAACGGCCTCGGCTGGGACATCACCGACTTCGGTCAAGGTGATTTCGCCAAGCTCGGCCTGACGCTGTTCACCATCCGCAACGGCAAGCCCGCCAACCTCAAGACCATGCAGGGCAAAACCTACGCCGAAAAGCTGCTGATCGTCGACGCGGGTCAAGTGACGCCGTTCCACTTCCACTGGCAGAAGACCGAAGACATCATCAACCGGGGCGGCGGCGTGCTCAAGCTCCAGCTTGCCAATTCCACCCCCGATGACAAGCTGGCCGACACGGACATCACCGTGAGCTTAGACGGCGTCGAGTATCACTTCCCCGCCATGCACATCGTGACCTTGCGCCCCGGCGAAAGCATCACGCTGCCCACGCGCCTGTATCACAAGTTCTGGGCGGAAGGCGAGCGCGTGCTGGTCGGCGAAGTCTCCACGGTCAACGACGACAACAGCGATAACTGCTTCCTTGAACCACTCGGTCGCTTCCCCGCCATCGAAGAGGACGAACCGCCGCTCTATCTGCTGGTCGGCGACTACAGCAAGAACTACAAGGGCTAAGTGAAAGAAATGCAAGGACTCAACGCAAAGACGCCAAGTCGCTAAGACGCCAAGTGTGGATCTAGATTATCAGCTTACTTTGTGCCTTTGCGTCCTTGCGCCTTTGCGTTGAGTCGTTCTCGTTCCTTTTGCGCCTTTCTTGCTTTTCCCTCGAGAAAGTCGGTGTAGCCGCCCTCGAAGCTGGTGAGCATGCCGTCATCCAGTTCCACCACGCGATCGACGACGCGATCCAGAAAATAGCGGTCGTGCGAAATCACGAATAACGCGCCTTCGAAGTCTTCCAGCGCCATTTCCAGCGCTTCGGACGACTGGATGTCAAGGTTGTTGGTCGGCTCGTCCAGCAGCAGCAGATTCGGGCGCTGGAGCATGAGCGCGCCAAGCTGCAAGCGACTCCGTTCGCCGCCGCTCAACGTGCCGATGGGCTGGCGTGTCTGCTCATAGGTGAACTGGAAGTTGAGCAGAAACGCGACCGCCGCCCCTTCGCTTGACGGAGATGCATCGCGGATGAACTCAATCGGCGTGCGCTCGTACCATGAGAACAGCGTTTGATGTTCCTGCGCGTAATAACCAAGTTTGCTGCTGTTGCCGATCCTGATCTCGCCCTCCAGCGGCGCGAGTTCGCCCAGAATCAGCTTGAACAGCACCGACTTGCCCGATCCATTTTTGCCGACCAGGCCGACGCGCTCACCATGGCGCACAAGCAAATCCAGATCGAGGAAGATCGGATCGTCATCGAACGCCATCGACAGCTGCTTGACTTCCAGCGCCTTGGTGCTGCCCCGCGATCCCGCAAATTCCAGTTCCAGCTGGCGACGGTCGCGCACCCTATCGACCAGTTCGCCGCTTTCCTCCCAGCGTTCCAGCATCTTGCGGCGGCTGCGCGCCTGCCGCGCGTGGCGTTCGCTGAGATCGGCGGCGGCGGCCAGCTCAAAGCGCTTGATCGCCGCTTCGACCTGCGCGACCCGCTTCTGCTGGGCAACATACATCTGCTGCTGCCGCAGCCGCGCCTGTTCGCGCAGTAAGGCATACTGTGAATAATTGCCCTTGTAGACGGTCAACTTACCCTGTTCCATCTCGACAATTTGCGTCACTACCTCATCCAGCAGATAGCGGTCGTGCGAGACAAGCACGACCGCCCCCGCATAGTCGCGCAGAAACAGCTCTAAGCGCCGCTTGGCGTCCAAATCGAGGTGATTGTCCGGCTCATCCAGCAGCAGCACATCGGGCTGTTCCGCCGCCAGCCGTGTGAACTGTACGAGCTTCTTTTGCCCGCCGCTCAACGTTTCCGCAGGCAGATCATAGTCGGCGGGCGTGATGCCGAGGTGCGCCAGAATTGACCGGATTTTGCCCGCGTGCGCCGATCCGCCGAGCGCTTCAAACTGCTCGACCAGCTTCTCCTGCTCGCCGAGCGTCCGCGTGAGCGCATCGGGGTCGTTGTACACGGCGGGATCGGTTAGCTTATGTTCGACGCCGTGCAGCGCGGCGTCGAGTTCGGCCAGCTTGGGCGGCAGGATCAGGGCTTCTTCAATCAGCGTGCGCCCCGGTGTCAGCGTGACATGCTGCGGCAGGTAGCCGACGCTCACCCCGCGCTGCTTGATCAGCGTCCCGGCGTCCGGTTGGTACAACCCCGCGATCACTTTGAGCAGGCTCGACTTGCCCGCGCCGTTATGCCCGATCAAGCCGACGCGGTCTTGGCTGTCCACCACCCACGACAGCTCTTTGAAAATTACCCGCCCGTCGTAGTTCACGGTGATGTTGTTGACATGAATAATGTGCATCTTGGCTCCCTGTAACGGAATCAAAAACGGCTGCGCGCGCTATGCGCCGCAGCCGTCAAAGTGACAAGTTAGATTACAGACTCATTCAGTGACTAGGCGCATCTATACAAGGATGCGCTTGATCGGACGCGATCAGTACAAATGCGAGCGTGGAAGAAGGACTAATGTAAACCATGTCGATTAGCGTAGCAGAAAAGCGCAGCGACTGTCAAGTAACTTGGTACGCGCCCACAAACGGCACAGTTCGACGAAAGCCGAAAATATCGCGCACAATCAGATGGCTGGTGTCCAGCGCTGGCACTATCGGATCATCGTCGACGAAGGGCGGAATTTCAACAGGATTGAGACTAACGCTCAATGTGCCACCTTCGTCATACGGAATCTGCGTGTTGATCGCATTATCACGACGAATCTGTGCCTCGTTGCACGTGGGGTTGTCGCTTGCGCAGCCCATACTATCGCCGATACCCAGCGGGTGATCGGCTGGGCCATTCCAGATTACATTGTTGACGATGCGCACATCGTCGTCGGCGAGCGCGGGCGATGGCGCATTCCCCTGCCCGTCACCCGTAAACGGTGCGAAAATGGTGAAATGCTGCCACTGCGACTGGACATCGGGATTGTAGACCACGTTGTTATAGATGTAGACGTGGCGGTTGGGGATACGCACATAATTGTCACCATCACTGACGAGGTTATTGCCCCAACCCCCCTGTGCGGCGTACTCATCGCAGCGTTCCCGGCCTTCGTCGCCCGGCTGACCATCACAGCTCCGCCCGCCAAACACGACTTCGAGGATGTGACTGCGCGCGCCAATATTCCGGAAGGTATTGTACGCAATCAAAACATTGAAGCCACCCTGCACCCCTGCCCCTGCCCCATCCGTGTCATAGACTAAATTGTTGATGAAGCGAATGTAGTACGCCTCATACCGGAGGAACGGCGGTACCATGAATTGAAAGCCTGTGCCCTGCCCAGCGCTGAAGCCACCCGTGCCACAATCGTAAATCGTATTCGCATCGTACAGCAAATACGCCGAACCGCCTTTCGCATAGACACACCAATCACCTGCATTCGAGATTCGGTTGCCGATCACATGCCCATACTGCACGGCGACAAAATCGAGCGCATTATCCCATGCGCCGGAGAGTTCGCTGTCCTCAATGTAGATGTGGGTCGACTGGTTGAACTTAACCGCTTCCTGCGATTGGAAGGTTTCCGGGTCAGCCCCCGTGATTGTCATTTGGCGCAGCAGCACGTAATCGCAGCGTTCACAGTGGAAGGCATCAACGCCGGGGCTAATCCTAAAATTGAAGAAATACACGTAGCGCGAGTCAAACAGGTTGATCGGTGCGAGCAAGCTGGTGGTACTGGTCGCGTCGCCAGAAATCAGAATTGGGTGCTCGAACGTGCCATAGCGCGATTCCCAGTAAACCGGGATCATAGCCTCGGTATAGTCGCCCGCCAGCAGATGGATGTGATAACCCGTCGTCAGTTCGACGCCCATCGGGATGCGATTCCACGCTTCCGCAATCGTACGCAGCGCGGATGCAGCGGTATCACCCGTATTCGCATCGTTCCCGTTGATCGGATCGACATACACATCGACCAGCATCGGGTTGCCGATATCGTAGTAACGGGTGTCGTCGTCTTGAGCAAAAACAGCGGTCACGGACAGGAGAAGCAGAAGCAAAGACAGCAGTATGGGCTTCATCGGGATCACCTTTGGGTGAGGATCGCGTCGAATAGACTCATTCTACGGTCAAACCCGCAAATTCATTTTCAGGAATGATTGAGACGTGGGTCTACGCTTGATCGTCGGGATAGGTCAAGCCGATTTGCGCCCGCGCCGTGTCCATCATCCGCATGATCTCCAGCGATTCGTCGAGCGGCATCACCGGGCTTTCCAGTTCGCCCGCCCGCAGCGCCCAGGCCACTTCAATCGCCTCGTACTGGTAACCGTTACCCTCATAGGGAATCTCAAAACGTTCCGGTTCGCGCCCCGGCTTGATCAGCGTGAATCCGGTTGGATGCCACCATTCCGGCGCGATGTGAATCATGCCCTCTGTGCCCATAATCAGCGCTTCCTGCGGCGTCTGTGTGCGCGATGCGCCGGACACCTGCGCGAGCTGACCCGCTCCGTACTGGAAGATGAGCGCCACCTGCTCATCGACACCGGTTTCGCCGAGATGCGCTTGTGCCGCAATGCTCTGTGGTGGGCCAAACAGCATCGACGCCAATGAGATCGGGTACACGCCCACGTCAAGCAGCGCACCACCCCCGAGTTCGGGGTCAAACATCCGGCCGTGCGGGTCAAACTCGGTGCGGAAGCCGAAATCCGCGGTGAGCATGCGCGGTTCACCAATCGCGCCCGCCGCGATCAATTCGCGCACCTTGACCATCGCCGGAATGAAGCGCGTCCACATCGCCTCCATCAGAAACAGCTTTTTGGCGCGCGCCGTGCGGATCATGTCACGGGCTTGCTTGGCATTCATGGCAAACGGCTTTTCGACCAGCACATGCTTGCCCGCTTCAAGGGACAACATCGTGTTTTCGTAGTGAAATGGGTGCAGCGTGGACACATAGATCACCTGCACGGCGGGGTCGTTCATCAGCGCGTCGTAGCTGGAGTGACGATTGGGCACGTTGAATTCGTCACCAAAGCGATCGGCGGACGCTTGCTTGCGTGAGCCGACTGCGACTAACTGCGCGTCGGGTGTGTGCGCTAATCCGCGCGCAAACTGATGCGCAATGTTCCCCGTCCCCAGAATGCCCCAGTTGATCGCCATACCGCCTCCCCACGCTAGTCACAGAGAACCCAGAGTCATGGAGTTAAAATCCTCTGGGTTCTCCGTGATTCAGATTATTTACTCTGCTTCTGCTTGGTGATCGCTTCAAAAGCGGTGTTGATTTCCGCCATCTTCGCCGTGTACTTCTCTTTTTCGGTCGGGTGCAAGTCCGGGTGATACTCGCGCGCCTTCTTCCGGTACGCCTGTTTGATTTCCTCGAACGACGCTTCGACTCCTACGCCGAGAATTGCGTAATGCTGGCGGTGATCAAAGGTGGCGGGTTTGCGCGGACGGCGCTGCTGGCGGCTTTTATCCGCTTCGCCCGCCCAATCCCACTGCGGTTCGTCCGTCCCGCCTGCATCGCCGTAATTGCGCGAGAAGTCTTCCCACGAACTCCACTCCGGCGGCACCTCATCCTCTTCGCGCGTGGATTTCTTCTCGCTGTACGACCAGTTCCGCCACGAGTAGCGGTACTGCGCCTCATCCAGCGGTGTCTTTTTCTTCCAGAACGAGCCTTCGCCGAAATTCGCCGCGGCGAACCGGCCGGTGATGAGCTTCGAATTCGATTCGATCACGTCGGTATGCAGGTCATTGATGTTGACGACTTCGCCAAATTCCACAATGCGCGGCGCATCCCCCCAGCGCCATTCAATATGCAGCGGGCGGATCGTCACCATGCGGCCATCCAGTTGATAAGTGTAAATCCGACTGCACGTCAGGGTATGCAGCGCCTCCATCCAGTGCGGCGGCGGCGCGATTCGGCTGTTATCCGTCGGCAGCATGCGCGCATCGAGGATGAACAGCGTATGCACGCCCCGGGCGGTATTCGCTTCGTACGTTTCTTTGATCTCAGGTACGCGGATGGCGCGGTTGATCACAAAGACGCTCACCAGCTTGCCGTTTTTCAGCTTGATGGAGAGATCGGCGTCTTTATGCTGCGAACAGCCGATCACGCGCTCGGCTTGGCGGCATTCCTGGATCAGATGGTCTAGGACAAATTGTTTCATAGGCCGTGTTGCACCATGCCTAAGGACGATCTATGCTTCTGCATGAGATGTGGGATACCCTAATTGTATCCGGTTTGGCGGCGTCGGTCGATCATCTTGTCGAGAACAGCTTGAAAGCCATTGTAACCGCGATTCTACTATTTTATACCCTTTCTCTAACACAACCGTCA
>CALKIA010000517.1 GCA_937988705.1 uncultured Chloroflexota bacterium
TGTCGCCCATGCTGCTGAGCGTGATGGCTTCTGAGCGGGGGTCGCCGACGGCGCGGAAGAGGGGGAGTGCCTGCTGATAGAAAGCGAGGGCCTGCTCGAACTGGCGCTGGACGCGGTACACGTCGCCCATGCTGCTGAGCGTGATGGCTTCTGAGCGGGGGTCGCCGACGGCGCGGAAGAGGGGGAGTGCCTGCTGATAGAGGGCGAGGGCCTGCTCGAACTGGCGCTGGACGCGGTACACGTCGCCCAGCGCACCGAGTAATATCGCAACAATATGAATTAACGCCCGTTTCTCGGTATTCTCAGACAAATGAGAGGTGAAAAGCGTCTTTGTGATCCAGTCGCCAAGCTGAGTCGAACCCGGTCGGTAAGACATAATTTCGTGCGGTAAACGCCGCCATGCCGCATCGAGAAACGGCATCTTCTGAGCCGAATGGAAACATAAACTCTCGTAGTAATAGATCCTTGCGATCTGTTCGCCCGCCACCTTTGCTTTCAAGGCTTCGTGCCGTGCCTGCCGGAACATGGTGGCAGTTTCTGTGTTGCGGGCAAAACCGTACATCGCTAAGCCCAATCGCTCGCGAATCTGCCAACTTTCCTGCGGGGCGTTTGCAGGGATCAAGCTGAGGAGCAGGCGGAGTTCGCTGATCCGGGTCTCACGATCAATGTATCCCTGATACCGCCCCAAACGCTGCACAGCATCGCCGTTTTGCACCTCGCGCTGAAGTTCTGCGTTGTCCATTCCCTGCGATTGTGAGGCAGTAATCTGGTAAGCAAGTGCAAATCGCGCCAACCCGACAAGGCGATACCGCAGTCGAAAAGGATATGGCTGTGCTGCCTGTTCCAAAGCATCGAAAAGTTGAATGCTGTAATAACTGACATCAGCAGGATGTGCATTACGGATCAGGAGTTCACTTAAGCCCGGAGGCTCGAAACGCCAGTATGGGGTTGTCAGCGGGAGATAAGGCTCTGCCGGTTGGATGACAGGACGTTCGCCGCGAGAGAGATAGGTCAGGAGCGCGGCGCTCATTTCAGGCGGAATATCCTCGGTAGTTGCTCCTTTTAAACCGATTTCGCTGAACGTCACGCCTTCGACAGCAGCGCACAACAGCCATTCAACCAGTGTCTCCACATCGAGCTCGTCGCTCAATTCCAAATCTTCGAGGGCTGCCTGAAGCTGGCTGTCGAGGCGTGGTTTCCAAATATCAGGGAGTGTGATGTCTTTCAGCAAGACTAATTTATCTCCCTGTTGGACGACAATATTTTCCTGCTGCCAGAAGTCGATCAAGGCAGCCGTGCTGGCGGGTACTCCCCCACCTAAATCGTATATACGGCGTCCACTCTCCGGGTCAGGCGGATCGAACAGACGCCCCAGTTCGAACGGCTGTAAAGTGGTTAGAGTATGGAGATTGCGGCTGACATCGGGAGGCGGTGGCACGCTGTGATCCTGCAAATAGGTGACGATACTCAAGACGGATGCGCCTTGAAACCCCTGCCTGAGCCATTTGAGAAACACGCCTTCTTGATCTAGATGTAGATCGTCGAGCAAGATCAGTATCGGTTGTTCGTCCGCCGCTTTGATGATAGCTGACTTGAGGTAAATTAACTGACTGCTGAGGCGGTCGGGATCGTCGATGTTTTGATAGAAACGGCGAGCAGCGGAGGATCTGGCAAGGAGCTGTGCCCAGAGGGTACGAATCGCCCGAATCACTGCACTCTGATCAAGCGGCCCTGCCACTTCAAGTGGGGCGAAATCGGCGAAGAGAACACGCACGTCGGCTCGCCAGGCGGGCACTTGACGTTGAATATGACGCAGCAGCACCGTTTTGCCGATGCCTTTGCCACCGAGGATGAAATGTATTCCGCGCTCATTGTCGATGTGCCGAATCACGCTTTCAAATTTCTCGAGTAGCTCTTGGCGTCCGATGAAAATCGCTGGATGGCCGTCGACGAAATCATCGATCCCGGAAGGGTTTTCCGCCTCCGGTTGCTCAATCTGCTGGCAAAGCTGTTGAAAACGTGCGGCAAAGTGGCTCAGGTCGGCAAAATCAATATATTGGCGTGCATATAGGTAAATTGGGCGCGGCGCACCGTCATGGACAATCAGCGGCAGCACCCGCTTCTTTTTGTCCAGACTCATGATGTGCTCGGCGCGGCAAATCTCGGATTGGAATGAAGTAGTGCTGAGGAGCGCGAGGGTCACATCACAGTGATCAATGGCGCGCTCGATCTCGCTTGACCAACTGCTGCCCGGTTGAATGTTGTGAACGTCGAGCCAGACTTGATAACCCGCAGCCAGCAGTTCAGCTTGCAGACGCAGCGCAAGGTCGCGTCCATCACGGCGCGCGTAGGAGATGAAAATGGAGCGTGTAGTCACCGGAAATAACCTCAAAAGATAAACGACATAAGATGACTTTGTTTATTGACAAGTATAGGAGAATAAGAGAACCTCAGCGAGAAAGACTTCAGGGGTAGGTAAGTTATAAACAAGCGTCCTTGATTGCAGCAGATGACGATTGTGGAAGATCACATAAATAACCTTGCGTTTGCTGATCATTCACGTCCAAATATATGTGATGGTGACTCGTCCTAAAATCGCCCTTTTAATACGAGAATGCGTCATTTCGAGATGGGCTTGAGGGAAAGGGTAGGCGGAATGCAGGTGTCTAATCCCTGAAAATCTCGCAATAAAAGTATTCGGAAACGGTTTCCGATCACAGTATCGGACTTGCCGGCGCTGGACTACGGGTTGGAGCAGGGGGCGGGCAATGGGCAATTGAGATCCGGCTTAGTCCTAAATTGAAAACACCTCCGTGAGCTGCCACGAAGGTGTCTGTCAGCGATCAACTCGGATCGCTCTATGGGTTTCTAGCTGCGTTCCAAAACTCACGACTACGGAAGGTCGAGGTCAGCGCGGAGCTTACGCTTCCGTCAGGGGCAGGTGACCGCGCCGCAATTCGTAGACGAACAGAACCAAGAATGCGACCCC
>CALKIA010000518.1 GCA_937988705.1 uncultured Chloroflexota bacterium
AGTGGTTTGCTGGGTGAGCGTGTGGACGAGAAAGTGTAATGGCCATGACGACACAAGCTTCTTCAAGTCCGTGGGCAACCTTTCGCGCGTGGATCAAGCAGCCCCGTGTGGCGGGTGTGCTGATCATCGCATATCTCGTGCTTGTGGTTGGTACGCTGCTCTCGCTGGATCGCAGTAACCTGTTGTTCCCGCTCTACAGTACACTGGTCTTTCCACCGTTCGTGTTGTCACCGTTGGTCATCCTCGCGGCGCCGCTTCCAAATAAGCTGAAGCTGACCCTGGTGCTGCTCATGCTAATCGTCGCCATGCCGCTGATCGGCATCTACGACAGCAGCTATCTTGAACTGGCGATCCAAATCTGTATCTTTGCCGGGTTAGCGCTCGGTCTGAATATCGTCGTCGGCTTTGCTGGGTTGCTCGATCTGGGCTATATCGCCTTTTTCGCGGTCGGCGCGTATGTGTGGGCGATGTTCACTTCTAGCGCGGATACCGTGTTTTTTGTGAACGGGATCATTGTTCCCGGTTGGACATTCTATCTGTTCCTGTTTGTCGGCGTGGTTGTCGCGGCGTTGATTGGGATTCTGCTCGGTCTGCCCGTGCTGCGTCTACGTGGTGATTACCTCGCAATTGTGACGCTCGGCTTTGGTGAAATGATTCGCGTGCTGGCCCGCAATGCGGATCAACCCGTGAACCTGACCAATGGGTCACAGGGGCTGCTGAACGTCGCAAGCCCGCCCATGCCGCCGTTCTGGGTCGATTTAATTGGCGGCATTGCGAATACTTTAGGTATTCGGATTGCGGGTAATCTCGAACCCTTGGCGCAGCAGATGCTGTTCTATTTCATCGCCATCATCATCCTCGGAATCATCATCGTTGCGGCGCGGCGGTTGGACAACTCTGCTATCGGGCGCGCATGGACGGCGATTCGTGAGGACGAAGTTGCGGCGATTGCAATGGGTGTGCCGCTGGTGCGCATGAAGCTGCTGGCCTTCGCGACCGGCGCGTCGTTCGCAGGTGCGATCGGTGTGTTGTATGCCGCTAAGCAGACGTTTGTCAGTCCTGAAAGCTTCAGCCTCATCCAGTCCATCAGTATCCTCGCGATGGTCATCGTCGGCGGGATGGGTGGGATTCGCGGTGTACTGTTGGGCGCAGTCATTGTGACGCTGCTCAACCTGCAAGTGCTGAAGAATATGTCGCTCCAGCTCAACGCGCTGCGGAACATCGATTACATCGTGCCGCTTATCAACTTCCACATCAAGGACTGGCCGACGCAGCTTGAACCAGCGAAGTATGAACGCTTAGTGTTCGGCTTGCTGCTCATTCTAATGATGTTGTTCCGCCCGGCGGGCCTGCTGCCCGAACCGCGCCGCAAAATGGAACTTGAGGAGCAACGACGGACCAAGACGATGGAAACGCCGATCCTCAAAAGCTCTGAACCTGCTTCCGGAGGCGACTAGATCATGCTGCTTGAAGTTAACCAGCTCGTCAAATCGTTCGGGGGTATTCGAGCGGTGCGTGATGTCACCATCGCCATTCCCGAAGGGAGCATTTGCTCCATTATTGGCCCGAATGGCGCGGGCAAAACGACCCTCTTCAACCTGCTGACGGGCATTTACAAGCCAGATTCGGGCACGATCGGGTTCAACGGCCGCTCCCTGATTGGTTTACGTCCGGATCAGGTGAATGCGGCGGGCGTAGCGCGAACCTTCCAAAGTATTCGCCTGTTCGGAAATATGTCGGTGCTCGAAAATGTGATGGTGGGGATGCATTCGCGTCTCGACGTATCACTGCGCAAAACCCTCCTGCGTACCTCTGGTTTTGCGCAACAAGAACGCCATGTGCGCGAGTATTCTAGCGAGCTTTTGCAGTTCGTCGGCCTGGCGGGCAAAGGCGATGAACTCGCCCGGAATTTGCCCTATGGCGACCAGCGACGCGTTGAAATTGCGCGCGCACTAGCCAGCGATCCCAAGCTCATCCTGTTAGATGAACCGACCGCCGGTATGAACCCGCAGGAAAGCGATGATGCGACGGAATTGTTCCGGCGCGTGCGCGATCAGCGGAAGGTGACGGTAGTGTTGATCGAACACGACATGCGGGTGGTTATGGGTATCAGTGAGCATATCACGGTGTTGGATTATGGTGAGAAAATCGCGGAAGGGGCGCCCCTCGCCATCCGCGCGAACAAGCGCGTGATTGAGGCGTACTTGGGTCGGCGGGCCGCGGGCGCGGAGGTCAAACATGGCAGCTCTGCTTGAACTCGAAAACCTACATACCTATTACGGTCAGATCCATGCGCTCAAGGGCCTCAACCTGAGCGTTAACGAAGGCGAAATCGTCACGTTAGTCGGGGCGAACGGCGCGGGGAAATCGACGACCTTGCGCACCATCAGTGGGATGGTGAAGGCGCGGTTGGGTGCGGTGCGCCTCGGCGGAAAAGATATCAACGGGGGCAAGCCGCACGAAATCGCAGCACTGGGCGTTGGCCATGTGCCAGAAGGCCGACGCATTTTTCCGCTCCTGACGGTGCGCGAAAACCTCGAAATTGGCGCATGGAACGTGAAAGATGGCAACCTAATCAAGCAGCGGGTGGAGCAGATGTTCAATCTGTTTCCACGTCTGCGCGAACGGACCTTCCAAAAGGGGGGTACGCTGTCTGGTGGTGAACAGCAGATGCTGGCGATTGCCCGCGCGCTGATGTCCGATCCGAAGGTACTGCTGCTCGACGAACCGTCAATGGGGTTAGCGCCCGTACTCGTTGAAGCGATTTTCGACATCATTCTACAAATCAATCGCGAGGGCAAGACCGTGCTGTTGGTGGAACAGAATGCGCTCATGGCTTTGGAAGTCGCACATCGTGGGTATGTGCTGCAAACGGGCGAAGTTGTGTTGAGCGACAGCGCCAAAGCGCTGCTCGGCAACGATATGGTGCGCAAGGCTTATCTCGGCGAGAGCTAGACTCGTTCAGTGCGGGGACGGGCAACTGCCCTTGTCCCCGCCGCCCCAGTTGGACTGCTTCGTGTTGCTTAATGATGCGAACAATGATATTTTAACAATCACAATCTCTGCTTCAAGCCACATCGTTTCCGACCATGAACCTGCCTTTGGCGCGGGAGATTTCTCCGTTTACCGGGCGTAGGGACTGTGATGGCCGCCAACCAGTATGTCGGGAAAGAAATCAACGATTACATTCTCGAGGAACGCATCGGACGGGGTGCGACCGCCGATGTGTATCGTGCGCGCCAGAAATCCGTGCCGCGTGATGTCGCTGTCAAGGTGATCAATCCCATCTACAACATTGACGATCAGCAGGATTTTCGCCAGCGATTTGAGCACGAAGCCAAGATCATCGCGGCACTGGAACATATTCACATTTTGCCGGTGCATGATTACGGGGTGACCGAGGACGGTACGGCCTATATTGTTATGCGCTTGATGCGCGGCGGCTCGCTCGATGACGTGATCGTAGGTGATGTACTATCGCTGGAACGCGCCGCGCTGTTGTTCGCGCAGGTGGCGTCGGCACTGCATTACGCTCACGACCGGGGCATTGTGCATCGGGATATTAAGCCGAGCAATATCCTGCTTGATGAACTTGGAAACGCCTATGTGAGCGATTTTGGCGCTGCCAAGCTCACCGATCATCCCTCTCTGAGTTTGACGAAAACAGGCTACATTATTGGCGCACCTGCCTATAGTTCACCAGAGCAACTGCGCGATCTGACAGTTGATCGCCGTTCTGACGTGTACTCGCTGGGCGTGCTGCTGTACACCATGCTGATCGGACATACCCCGTTTGCCAAGACCGCCGCAGGCGTGCTGGATATGATTGACAAGCAGATCAATGTGCCGCCACCCCCACCGCGATCGCTGCGTCCCGATATCCCGGAAAGCGTCGAGGGCGTCATTCTCACGGCGTTGAACAAACACCCGGACGATCGGTTTTCGACCGCGCAGGCGCTATCAGACGCGCTCAGCGCGGCGCTCAGTGGTCAATCCGTGCGGGCGATTGCAGTGAAGGCGGATGAGCCAAAGCCAGTCGGAAGTTTGGGCATGCCCCGCGAGACGGGGGATCGTTCGCTGGTGCGCCTTTACCGTTGGGCTGGGTTCGCCGTGATCCTTGTGATTGGGCTGCTGTTTGTGTTCTCGCAGCTGGTTGCATCGGGCGATTTCAGCACACTGCCTAACCCGACCATTCGGGCTGCCGAATATGGTTTAGCGGACGATGTGGTGCCCACAGAGCGCGAGATTCGGATAGCCCAAGGACGCGTTGGGCCGGAGCACTTCGTAGCGTATATAACCTGTACGTTGGAAAGCCAAACGCAGGCGACCCGCGCCCGCGAAATGGCGGAATACTTCGAAACCTATCGCCTCCGCCTCGAGGTCTATAACCCGGCGATGGATCGGATAGGGCAGGCCGCGCTCATTACTCGGGCGCTCGACGATGGCGCGAAAGCCCTGATCATTTGCCCACTGGATGATCAGGTCATGCGCGAAGGGGTGCTGCGCGCTCGGCGTGAACATATCCCCGTTGTGTTCACCTTCCCGGTTGGACAAACCTATGACGCGATCATGGTGGATCCAGACAACCAACTGATCGGCTTGCAGATTGGACGTGAAGCAGGTAGGTATGTCGAAAACCACCTCGGCGGACAGGCAAACGTGATTGTGCTCGGTTCTAATCAACTGGAGACAGGCCTGACACGTATGCAAGCGATGCGTGAGGGACTGCTGGAGATGGTCCCAGATGCGCACATCGTTGGGACTTATAACGCTGCTGCCGATCGCGACTCGGGGTATGAAGCGATGCGGCGCGTTCTGCAGGAGCAGCGCGAGTTTGACGTCATCCTAAGCATGAGCGATGCTACCTCGTTTGGGGCAATTCGGGCGCTGGAAGAGGCGGGGATTGCCCCGACTGATGTGGCGATATTTAGCGTCAATGGCGAAGCATTGGCGCAGCAGTATATCCGCGCAGGCTATTACCTGCGCGCCACGCTGCACATCTCGGCGGCCGAGGTCGCGCGCGTCAGCGTTGACGCGACTATTCGCTTGCTCGGCGATGCCACGGTTCCGCAATTTATCGTGCTGTCCCAAAGCACGTTGGTCACCCCCGATCTATTGGAAGCAACCGCAGAGGGTTGATACACTAGATGCGTATTTCCTGAAAGGATAAACGCAGATGCGTATCACAGTTTGGAATGAAGGTCGGCACGAACAAAAGAACGAAAAAGTCAAAGCGGTGTACCCGAATGGCATTCACAATGTTATCGCTGATGGGCTGCGGGAACATGGTTTGACGGATGTCGGCACGGCGACGCTCGATGAACCTGAACATGGCTTGACGGTCGATGTGCTGGCAACAACAGATGTGCTGCTGTGGTGGGGACACATGGCGCACGGCGACGTCCAGGACGAAATAGTTGAGCGTGTGTACCAGCGCGTGATGGATGGCATGGGGTTGATTGTGCTGCATTCCGGTCATCACTCGAAGATTTTCAAGAAACTGATGGGCGTGAATGCGGATCTCAAATGGCGTGAAGCGAACGAAAAAGAGCGCCTCTGGGTCGTCAACCCGGCGCACCCCATTGCCGATGGCCTGCCCGATTACTTCGAACTGCCGCACGAAGAAATGTATGGCGAACCGTTCGGCATTCCAGAACCGGATTCGCTCGTGCTAGTGAGCTGGTTCCAGGGTGGCGAGATCTTCCGGAGCGGGTGCTGCTTCTATCGCGGGCGGGGTAAGGTGTTTTATTTCCGTCCCGGTCACGAAACATTCCCGACTTACTATGACAAGAATGTCCGGCACGTCATTGCCAATGGTGTGCGCTGGGCTGCTCCGACCAAAGGGCCGCGCGTGTGGGTAGAGAATCGTACCGTGCCGCTCGAACCTCTGCCGGAATCTGAGTAAAGTTTTCCCCGAGATAACTTAAGCTATGGATAGCGCTTCTCTCACCCCACCCCGAATTCAGGGAGGGGAGACAGCCAATACCGGGCATTCTCCTATCTCCCCGTTAGCGTGGGAGAGGGGGTGGGGTGAGGGATACACGCAAATGAACCTTATTCATAGCTGACTTTCGATAATGACTCGCGGTTGACCAAGATAGGAGAAAGTGTGTGGCATCACTGCAATCATTGCTCGACTTTGCGCTCGACGCAGCGTGGCGGGCGGGGCGCATCACTTTGCGGTATTTTCAGACCGGCGTCGCCGTGGAGCGCAAGGGCGACAACAGTCCGGTCACGCTGGCTGACCGCGAGTCGGAGCAGTATTTGCGCGACGCGATCCAGCGCCACTTTCCCGATCACGGTATTGTCGGGGAAGAGTTCGGCGAACAGCCGAGCCGCACGGAATTCCGCTGGATCATCGACCCCATTGACGGAACCAAGTCGTTCATAAGCGGCGTTCCGTTGTACGGCTGTCTGCTGGCGCTGGTTGAACGCGATCGTCCCATCGTCGGCGTGGCGCATTTTCCGGCGCTGGACGAGACGGTGGCGGCCTCGCTGGGTGGCGGTTGTTACTGGAATGGTCGGCGCGCTCGGGTGTCGACGGTGTCCAATTTAGCCGATGCGACGCTGCTTGCGACTGAGGTCAGCCGCACATGGGAAGGTCGACAAGAACAGTGGCGGCGGTTGAACGCGGCGACGTATGTGCAGCGCACATGGGGCGATGCCTATGGTTATGCATTGGTCGCCAGCGGGCGCGCCGAACTCATGTTTGACCCCAAAATGCACATTTGGGACTGCGCCCCCTTCGGCGTGATTTTGCCTGAAGCAGGGGGTACGTTCACCGATTTCAAGGGTAATGAGAGTATCTCCGCGGGTGAATCGGTGGCTACGAACGGTGCGCTGTTCGACCCGGTGATGGCACTGCTGAACGAATGAAGCGACAAAAGGAGTTTCATGGCGGCTAACGTGTGGAATGCGTGGTATCGCGCGGCACGCCCGCGAACGCTGACGGCAACCTATGTTCCGCTCGGTTTGGCAGCGGTGATCGCTGTGCAGACCGGGACGTTTGATATGGTCCGCTTTGCCCTATCGTTGATCGGTGCGCTGTTCCTACAAATCGCGGCTAACCTCATCAATGAGTATTGGGATTACCGGCGTGGCGCAGATACGCTCAAACAGGCGGGGCAGGGCATGATCATCAAAGAGGGCGTACTCACGCCGCAGCGCGTGCTAATCGGCGCGATTGCGACCGTGGTCGCCGGATCGCTGATCGGGTTGTTCCTGCTGACTCAAAGCGGGCCGCTCTTGCTCTGGATCGGGTTGGGTGGCGTGCTGGTGGTCATCACCTACACAGCGGGACCGTTTCCACTGGCGTACAACGGTCTTGGTGAGGTGGCGGTGTTCATTTTCATGGGGCCGCTTATGGTGTTAGGGGCGTACTATGTGATGGCGCGGGACTTCAGCTGGACTCCAGTTGTCGCGGCGATCCCGATTGGTTTCATGGTTGCGGCGATTCTCCATGCGAACAATGTGCGCGACATCGACGCGGATCGGGCGGTCAACAAGCATACGCTGGCGGTGCTGTTTGGGTTGCGGATTGCGAAGATCGAGTATCTGGTGCTGGTCGGCGGATCGTATGTGGCCGTCGGCGCGATGATTCTGCTGAATGTGATGCCCATCACGACGCTGGCCGTACTGATCACTGCGCCGGAAGCCTATCGCCTGATCCAGATCATCTACACGAGCCGCGATACGGCGCTGCTGCATCAGGCGCAGGGGCGCACGGCCAAACTGCACGGGCAGTTCGGCTTGTGGCTGGTGATCGGCTGGGCGGCATGGTTGGTGCTGCAGCGG
>CALKIA010000519.1 GCA_937988705.1 uncultured Chloroflexota bacterium
CTCCATCAAGCCTTGTTCTCGCCTGAAGGCGCGTTTCTGCAAGAACTCAAACGTTCCACTCTGCATAAACCGCCGCCCGTCGATGACGCGTTGGTGACCTCGGAAGTCATGAGAGTTGTGCCCGTCACACCGCGTCACCGCTTGCCCCTCGTGCCGCTGTTGGTTAGCTTAGTCGCTGTGCTTGCGCTGGTCGTGCTCCTCGTGGTGACGCAGAACGCCCCGCCTGCGGTGGCGACGGCGACAGTTGTTCCGACCGCGCCGCGCAACGCAGGGCAGGAACGGCTGGACGTCCACGGTGTGTCGCAGGTGTTTGTAGCGGAGGGTTGCTTCCAGATGGGGAGCGATGTTCGCGTCGATACGCGCGCTTTCACGAACGAAGAACCTGTGCATGACGTGTGCGTTACGGGCTTTTGGCTGGATATCTACGAAGTCACAAACGCTCAGTTTCAGGCATTCGTCGCTGCCGGTGGCTATACGACCGAGCAGTGGTGGTCACCAGAGGGGTGGGCCTGGGTGCAGCAGAACGGTTTTGTTGGCCCAGAAGACCGCGGAGGCGAACTCGTCCCAGAGCAGCCGCGCTCGAACCTGAGCTGGTACGAAGCGGATGCCTATGCGCGCTGGCGCGGTGGACGTTTGCCCACTGAAGCCGAATGGGAATACGCGGCGCGCGGCGCCGCAAACCGCATTTATGCGTGGGGCGATGGCTGGTCGAACGGCTACAGCGTCGTCAACGAAACTTCAACCGGGGGCGTAAACTTCACTGCGCCGCTGGTGGGGGGGGCGCGCACGCTCGACCGCAGCTGGAGCGGCGTGTTCGACATGGTTGGCAATGTAAGCGAATGGGTCAACGACTGGTTCGGCGACTATCCCGAACAGGCGGCCCAGGATCCGACGGGTGCGCCGGATGGTACGCAGCGGATTGTGCGCGGTGGTAACTTCAACAGTTCGCCCGAAGCTGCGCGCTTAGCGATCCGGGTTGGGCGTGATCCGGGGCGGCGCAGCCCATCGGCGGGCGTGCGCGTCGCAGCAACGTCCTGATGGTCGTGAGTCATGTCCCTGTAATCATATATTAAATGCGTTGTACTTTGAATAATTGGCTGAGTCTTAAAAACAGAAAACAGGTGATTCGTCGTAGAATCAGGTACGCCCATAATCGTCTTATGCTGATCCTGAGGATGAACCCGATGCTCCGTCGCTTGACTACTCTATTCATGCTCATTGTCCTGTGCGCGGGTCTACTCCGTGTTGACGCACAGGCTTCGTTCACACTCACGGTGCTGCATACGAACGATACGCGGGCTAATCACCTGCCAGATGCCAATGACGTCGGCGGTGCGGCGCGCGCCGCCACCCTTATCAAGCAAATTCGCGACGAAGTGGAGAACAGTCTGCTGGTCGATGCAGGCGGTCGCTTCACCGGAACGTTGTTTCATCGCGTGTATGCCGGACAAGATAATGTCCAGATCATGAATGCGCTCGGCTATCAGGCGATGGTCGCTGGCAGCCCAGAATTCGACAACGGCAACCTAACGCTGGCACAGTTCATCCAGAACGTGAATTTCCCCGTATTGGGCGCGAATATTGATACCAGCGAGTCGGATGTACTCGATGATCTCATCCAGCCGTCAGCGATCCTCACTGTGAACGGCGAACCGATCGGCGTGATCGGCGTGACGACCGCCGATACCCCGCGCGTTTCGTCTCCGGGGCGCGATCTGATCTTTTCGCCGGATTATCGGGCTAGCGTGCAAACTCAGGTTGACGCGCTGAGCGCGCAGGGTGTCAATAAAATTATCCTGCTCTCGTATCTTGGCTATGATGAAGATCTGGATCTGGCACCCCTGCTGCGCGGTGTCGATCTGATCGTTGGCGGGAATACCCGGACATTGCTGAGCAATACGCACGGCGGCGCAGTTGGGCCATACCCGGTGGTCACGGCGGGCGCGGACGACGCGCCGACCCTGATCGTCCAATCTGGGGGCGGCGCGCGGGGCGAACTGCGCTACATCGGGCGCATCGATCTGACGTTTGACGCGGATGGCCTGCTAACTGCGTGGGCGGGTGATACCATTGAACTTGAGAGCAGCGTCCGGCCCGATCCCGATATCGCCGCGCTGATCGATGACCTGAACGAGCAGGTGCAGGTCGAGCGCGAACGTCCCGTCCGTACCGCCACGGGGACACAGGTCACGGTGGCGGCGACCGCCACGGTCGATGACTGCCGGGTGCACGAATGTGAATTGGGCAACTTGGTCGCCGATGGGCTGCGCTGGCGGATGGGCACGCAGCTCGCCTTTGTCAACGGCGGCGCGATGCGCGGTGGTCTACCTGAAGGACCGCTCACGCGTGGCAGCATTCTGGAATTCCTGCCGTTCAGTAACCGCGTAACCACCTTTAGCCTCCGTGGTTCCGATCTGGTGCTGGCGCTGGAAAATGGTGTCTCCCGCGTCGGTGAGTCGAGCGGTACGGGGCGCTTCCCGCAGGTGTCGGGACTGCGCTACACCTATGATCTGAGCCAACCGACTCTCAGTCGGATTGTCAGCGTGGAAATTCTCGCCGCCGATGGCGTGACGTACGAACCGCTCGATCCGACCGCAACCTACACGTTAGCCACCAACGATTTCGTGCGCAAGGGTGGGGACGGCTATCAGGTGTTTGCCGATCGCGGCATTGATCCGATCGATACCACGGTCTTCTTCGATGACGTGTTTGAGTCGTATGTGCGCGAACACAGCCCGCTCACACCGGCGCTTGAAGGGCGCATTACGGCTCTCAACGTGCCCCCCGGCGCATAGATCAGCTCACGGTCATCGGGGGAGGGTGCGGCAGCTGACAAACTGCACATCTCCTCTAACAGCGCTCCATTCCAGAATCCAAAATGTGTTCAATTCATGAAGCCCGGTCGCTGAGAGCGGGCTTTTTGGATTCCTGCGTTTCATCACAGTAGACAGCGGAAGCACCTCCACCCAAGGGGCTAGGAAAAGGTCAGGTGATCGCGCCGTTCGGTGGAATTGTCGCCTATACTATGAATAACTTCGGTGCACCGCGGAGGACTTTCGATGGAGCACTCCCTGATTGAGCAGCACATCACAGGCTACGAACTACGCGAATGTTTGGGTACCGGCGGCTTTGGAGCCGTGTATCGCGCCTACCAGACCGCTGTTGGCCGTGAGGTCGCCATCAAAGTCATCCTGCCCACTGTCGCAAGCCGACCGGATTTTATTCGTCGCTTTGAAACCGAAGCGCAGCTCATTGCCCGTTTGGAACATCTGCACATCGTCCCGCTCTACGATTACTGGCGTGATCCAGCCGGTGCGTATCTCGTGATGCGCTGGCTGAAAGGCGGCAGCTTACGGGACGCTCTGCTCAAAGGCCCGTTTGCTCTCGAAGCGGCCCTCTTGCTGACCGATCAAATCACCGCTGCGCTGGAAGCCGCGCATCGCGGCGGTGTCATCCACCGCGACCTCAAACCGGCCAACATCTTCCTCGATGAGGATGGGAATGCCTATCTCGGCGATTTCGGAATCGCCAAAGATCTGGCGAACTCCAATGCGGCGCGGTGTTGCTGAACCAGATAGTTATCTGGTAATCGACCACAGAGCTGCGTTCTACTCCGCGACGCGCACCAGCATCGACTGCGGCGACATCACATCCGGGTCGCTGATCCACACAAGGTGATTACCGCTTAGCGTGACCGAATTGGCGATGAGCGCGCCCTTGATCACGAGGCCGTCGTTACCAGCGCTCAACTGCACGTTGGCATTCGGCGCGTAGATGAGCCCCCACAGCAGCGTTTCGCCCGAGATCTTGATGGCGTTGTAGGAGCACGGATTATTGCCCGTCCCCTGCGCCATGAACAGCACGCCCGTCGAGCCGGTGAGACGATTATCGGTGACGGCTCGCGGATACTGGTAGTACTGCGCTTCGATGTGATCGCCCTGAATGGTACCCGTAGCGATGAATGCGACGCCTCCGACTCCATTCACCGGCTTGGCGAAGGTCAGGTTATTGCCGAAATTGATGTCACCATCAACATAGTACATGCCCGAGAGCGTGCGATTGCTCGGCGACCACGTATGGTTGGAATTATTGTAATCAGGATCTCCGTAGAGGTCAGTTCCACGATGGGTGATGGCGTGGTAGATCGGCGCGTAGCTGGCCACGGTGCCGCCGGGGGCGTACTGGCCGATGGCATAGTGATACTCCAAAGGATTCGGCAGTGCCGTGTAGCCCTGGCTGGAGAGATTGCCCGTATACGGCGGGTTAAACGTATCGTGGTTGCCGGGATCGGTGTCTTCAAGTGACTGTACCAGCCCGGTGAAGTCGTTGCCGCTGGTACCGGCGGTCGACTTGATCTCGTTGTTGCTCCACATCAACGCTTGATCAGGGTGCGAACTGCTCGTGCGGATTTCGCCGTCCGAGCCATCCCAACTGATGGTGTTGCCACAGGTTGAGCTCAGCCCGACGATCCCGGGTACACTTGCCGGGTTAAACGGCGGTTGGCAGTAGGCAATCGCACGCACACTCACGGCCAGCGGGCCGCGATACACCACCTGCGCGAAATAGCTGGGCTTAGTGGCGCCAATATCCGCCTGCACCGCCCACTGATTGCCTGCCATCGGCCCTTCGGTGGGCATATCGAGCGCCACAGTGCGCCCATCCACGCCATTGAAGAAGCCGTTCGCGTTAGCGGCGGCCTGCCCCGCCGTCTGCATGGCCGCACCTGGATTACCACTAGCCAAGCTGGTACAGCGCGCATACGCTCCGGCAATCGCCGCCGCATCGGCCGCATTCTGGGCGTCGCGCTGAAGGAAGAACAAGCCGCCTCCATCCACTGCCAGCCCCACCGCGCCGATCAGGACGACGAACGCCAGTGCCATCAAGACAATGGCCTGCCCGGACTGGGCTTGAGCCCAGTCAGAGCGCTTCGTAGTGTTGTTCCGCTTGCTATCCATGTGATTCTTCCTGCTCATTACAACTGATCGCAACTTACGAGCTAAATGTACCGGTGCCGGTGAGCGGCGCGCCCAACGCGCCCGTGCCTGCCGGATTTGTCATAACTACGCTGTCGAGAATGACCAAGAAGTTCTCATTCGCGCTGTTGTTGAACCCCTTGAGCGTCACAATCGTGATCGTCGTGGTCGATGTACCATTCGCGGACGGCGTGTAGGTCAGCAACCCGGTATCGGCACACTCATAGTCGTGCCGATTCTGCTGCTGCTGGTTGCAGCTGGCCGACCCATCCTGCGTGTGGTAATTGATCGTCAGCGTTTGTCCGGCGTTACCATACATCACGGTGACGGGGAAATTGGCCGTGCCACCTGCGTTACCGGGGCGAACGAAGGACACGTTGCCCATGGTCACGGTCGGAACGTTGCGCGGATAGACGTCGGTGCCATCGTTCACGGCGTCGCCGTCCGTATCGACGAGCAGCGGGTTCGTCAGCGCGATGTTAACTTCGTTGCCATCGTTCAGGCCATCGCCATCGGTATCCGCCTTGAGGTTGTCGGTGATGTAGCCGGACGTACCGCGCGCTTCGTAGTAGTCGCTCAGGTTATCGCTGTCGCTGTCGGTGAGCAGCGGATTGCTGTAGTACCGCGTGCCATTGCTCGCCAGATACCCCATGACTTCCTGCGCATCCGAGAGCAGATCACCGTCGCTGTCCGTCGAGCGCGGGTAACTCGTATAGGTGCGCGATCCGACCTGCGTGGTCACGGTGACGCCGTTGACTTCCTGCGCGTCGCTCAATACGTCGCTGTCGGTGTCCGCCATATTCGGGTTGCTGACGTACTGGGCGGTCGCCTTGACCTCGGCACCATCTAGCAGCATGTCGTCATCCGAGTCGGAGTCGTACGGTACGCTCGTATAGGTCGTGCCGTTCGCGGCGAGATAGCCATAAATTTCCTGATAATCGGTGAGCGTGTCCGTATCCGTATCGCTCAGCACGGGGCTGGTACGGTGAATCGACTCCTCGGCGCCGTCGGCCAAACCATCGCTGTCGCTGTCCGAATTGGACGGGTCGGTGATATACACACTCCCATTGACGGCCAGATTTCCGTTGACTTCGTTGTAGTCCGGAATCGTGTCACCATCGCTGTCGGTGCTGGTTGGGTTGCTGGTGTAGGTCGTCCCATTGGATGCGCGGTAGCCATGCACCTCAGCGCCATCTTCAAGACCATCGCCGTCCGTATCCTTGAGTGTCGGATTGGTGACATAGCCAAACGCCGCATATACTTCCTGACCATCCAGCAGACCATCGCGGTCGGTGTCGGGGTCAAACGGCGAGAGGTACAGGATCGTGCCGTTGAAGTTCACCCCGTTGAGTTCGGGGCCGTCAAACAACTGGTCATCGTCCGTATCCGGGTCGAGCGGGTCGGTCGACGCCTGGTATTCGCACAGATTATTGCAGCCGTCGACGTCAGGATCATCGGCGTTGCCATATGAACGCGTTTGCAGATAGGCGATTTCCCAACTGTCGGGGAGGCCGTCACCATCATTATCAAACAAGCCACCGTAGGTGATGCCGTCACCGCATAGCCCCGTCACGGCGAGATTGTCGGCGCAGTTGGCGACAAACGTATCCCATTGATTTGGATCACTCCAATAGGTGACCTTTTCCTGATAGTCGGTCAGGGTATCGCCGGGATAGCCCACGTACAGCGTGTTCGGGCCGTCACTGTTGACATTGTTCGGGTCAGTTCCGTAGTAGCGCACTTCATTGAAGTCGCTCAAGCCGTCGCCATCACAGTCCGTATTCAGCGGGTCAGTCACGGCGAGACGTGAGTTGTACCCGGTGACTTCGTCGTAATCGGACAGGTGATCGCCGTCGCTGTCAGTCTCCTGTGGGTCGCTGTAATAGCGCGTACCGTTGGCGGCCAGATAGCCCATGAGTTCCTGCATATCCGTCAGGCTGTCACCGTCGCTGTCAGCCAACGAGGGGTTGCTGTAGTACTCATGCTGGAAACCCCGCAAATCGGTAATGGTATTACCGGTGATTTCCTGTAAATCGGTCAACCCATCGCTGTCGGTATCGCTGGTGAGCGGGTGGGTGTAGAAGTGATTCGTATTGTTCCCGGTGACTTCATCGTAGTCGGAAATACCGTCGTGGTCGCTGTCACCGCTCAACGGGTTACTGTAATAGACGACGCCGTTGGCCGCCGTATACCCGCGCACTTCATCATAGTCAGTGAGGGTATCACCATCGCTGTCGACCACGCGCGGATCACTGAAAAAGGTGACGGGCAGCGTTGATCCGTTTGGCAGCGTCACACTGATCGTCACGCCGCGAACTTCGTAACCATCGGCTAAGCCATCCAGATCCGTATCGCCCAGCAGCGGATTGCTGGTCATGCGATAAGTCATCGAGCTCATGTCCGGCAGCAGAACCGTCACGTCCACACCGATAACCTCTTCGCTGTCGCTGAGCAGGTCGTCATCGGTATCCCAGTCCAGCGGCTTGGTGCGATAGCGAAAAACTTCGTCACCATCGTTCAATGAGTCGCCGGGATCGCCCGAATTCGGCATGTTCAATGCATCGCTGTTAGGGTTAGTGGGATCGGTCAGGTTCGCCTGTTCGCAGCCGTTGTTGCATCCGTCACTGTCGGGATCATCCGAGCCCGTGTAGACGTTGTACGCATTGTTAGGGGTAATGCCACGGGCGGCCGCCGCAGCGGTGAAATACAGTTTTTCCCATTCGTCGTCCAAACCGTCATAGTCGACATCACCGGAGGCGCGCGTCGTCAAACGGATGTCGGCGACGATGGTGCGTTGGCCGTGAAATTCGAAGGTGAGGTTCGGCGCAATCTGGCCGACGAGCGGGGTGATCAGCTGGATGGAATTAATAATGTCAATTTTCAACATATCGCCGTTGTCGAGCACGTTGGGGTCGCCGCCCTGCGTCGGGTCAACTTGCGCACACGTGTAGGTGACGACGTTGCCGTCAGCATCCCGCATGGCCTTTTCGTACTGGATCGTAATGGTCGGAATGCCGACAAAGAAGGTCTTCTGGATCGTCTCTTCCATCAAACCGCAGTTGAGATAGTTGTTCTCTCCGTCGGTATAGCCATAGACGGCAGCATTACGCAGCGCGCTGCGCAGGGCATTTGACGCCATCGCGTAGCTAAAGAACACGCGCCCAAAATCGAAAATGCCCATAATCATAAGCAGCAAAATCGGCGCAACAAGGGCGAATTCAGCCAACCCTTGGCCCGGTTTACGTTTAGTCAGCATGGGGAGCTCCCGTCGGCTACGTAGAAACATGTCTACGTTTCACGGATGATGGTATTCGAGGCAGAGACTGTGAGCGTTACCGGGTTCACCCCCGCGAAACGCGGCATAAAAGGGCTGAGAAGGTTGAACTGGTAGTTGATCGTCACCAAGACCGAGTTTCCGACCGAGTTCGACGGCACTTCTACGGTAATGTCCGCGTTGGTCCAATCAATGTTTGCGCCACCAGCATGGCGGGCGCGGTATTCTGCGTTGTTCGGATCGAGGCAATCAATCGGAATTTCAGGATGCTCAAGACCCGGCGGATTCGTGCATTCAGGATCGATGGACAGGTAGAGAGCAGCTTCGCCTGCGGCGTCTTCGAGGGCAACGTAAATATAAAAGGCGCGCCCCACGTCAACCAGTCCCGACAGAACGATCAGCAAGAGTACAAAGCCGAGTGACATCTCGACCAGGCTTTGACCGCGTTCCAGTCGACGATGTGTCAATAGCTTCGAAAGTTGTTTCATGCTTTTCACCCGTCATAAAGACGTATTTATGCGTCATTTGCAGAAACGTTGGGGATGCATCAATGTCACTGATGCACATGTAAATAAATCTTTACGAAAATGAAGTTTTTGCGAAGGCATACGAGAGAGCAGCATTGAGAAAGTGTGAAGACGAACCAAACATGGCGCAGAACTACGGGAGAGCGACCAGAAATGTGTAAAGACGGGGATGTACGGTCTTCTAACCTTTGTATTACTTTAACTCTTTGTTCGACATCCCGCTGTTTTAGCCAGATGACGACCGGCGAACCTGGGTTGGAACTTGCACAGCCGCAGCACCGTGCTATACTTGCGCAGCACTTGCTATTACTATTGACATTTCAATCGCCCCTGTTTGAGCATCGAAACCCCCCTTGAATTCCCTGACAACTACAGTTCACTGAGACGCCCTGTGCTGCGCCGCTGCCTGCTGATCTCCGATAGAAGTGCAAGTTCTGTTCGGTCAGGTTGGAGGTATTATGTTCGAACCAAAGCGGAAAGTTCTCGTGACCGGAGGTGCAGGTTTCACGGGGAATCACCTAGTTCAGCGGCTCATGCGCGAAGGGCATGCCGTGCGAACACTGGTGCGTGACCCGCAGAAGCTCCGGCAGCATGAGGACACCCAGTTGGATGTCGTTGTCGGTGATGTGCGCGATCCTGAAGTGTGCCTCAACGCCGTACGCGAGTGCGATGTCGTGTTTCACATCGCCGCATCCTTCCGCTCAGGCAAGGCCAGCGCCACTGAATTGATTGAAACGAACGCTGAAGGCACGACCAATATGCTGAATGCGGCGGAACAGGTCGGCGTCACGCGGTTTGTCCACTGTAGTACGATCGGTGTGCTCGGGCATATTGACGCCCCGCCCGCCACCGAAGACGCCCCTTACAATCCATGTGATGATTACCAATACTCGAAGATGCTCGGCGAGAAGATCGTGCTGGAGTATGCGCGGCAGGGTCGTGTTCCCGCGACGGTCGTGCGCCCGGCCAGCATCTATGGAGAGGGTGATCTCCGTCTGCTCAAGCTGTTTAGATCCATCAAGAGAGGGCTGTTTGTCTACATCGGTTCGGGTGAACCGCATTTTCATATGGTGCATGTGGATGATCTGGCGACCGGGTTCATCCTGGCGGCGTCCAACGATTCGTCAGTGGGGCAAGTGTACATTATCGCCGGTGAGCAGTCGATCTCCATTAAAGAACTCGCCCAGTTGATCGCTGAGGAACTGCACAGCGCGCCGCCTCGTTTCCATCTTCCGTATAATCTGATGTGGGCTGCGGGCGCTGCGCTGGAGCTGGTTTGCAAGCCGTTCAATCTTGAGCCGCCGCTCTACCGCCGCCGGGTCAGTTTCTTCCATCACAACCGATCCTTTGACATCCGTAAGGCGCAGGAGGAGCTCGGATACCGGCCGCAGATCAACCTGCTAGAGGGTATTCACCGGACGGCTAACTGGTATCTACAGGAGGGCCTGCTGTAGCGGGATACCTGATCGCACGCGGATGCGCCTGTCGGGGAGGTGCGTGATGCAGCCTCTGGAATGCATCTCCCCACAAGCCATCGCGTGTGATGAACGCTGACTCCCGGCGTACATTGTGACTGAGTGTCGCTGCCGTACCGGATGGCAACCACCGGTTGACGGTAGCGACGCTCAATTGGAACCTGTTGGTCAGCGATCCAGAATTCTCCTGTTCTGTCTATCAGCCCCAACCAGACCATCCAACCGCGATTTCCGCTGGGTGGGCCACAAGCTTGATCAGACGTTAACCGATGAGGTTGGGATCGACCTGTTCGCCTCGACCCGTGTTTCTGTGACCATTGGTATGCCCGCAGGAATCCGGATGAAGCAGGTCGTTGTCAGGATCAAGGCGAAGCCACCCAGTGTAACGTAGCGCGTCGCTTCCATATTGTTGATAGCATTCAACCATGTCAACGCGAGTAGGAACAGCAGCAGAAATCCGTTTCTGCGTGGCCCAAAACCATAAATACGTATGTATAAGAGCGCAAAGACACACAGCAGCGCGCCGTGGGCCACTGGATTCAACCAGATCAAGCGAGCATTGAGCGGCTCCGAAAGGAGGTACATGGCTGCGACTGAGCTGACTAATGCGGCTAGAGCCAGCAGGCGATACGCGTATCGGTTGCGCTGAAGCATGGCCGCCACACTCCACAGTGCGAGGACAAAAAACATTGCGGATGGATACCAGACCCCCGGATCACCGCGCTGTCCGATGTCGGTATAGCTAAGCGTGGTTGGGATCAGTGCTAGGTGCAGGCATGCGCCGACGGCTATCGGAATGAGTAAGCCGCGGAATGTCCGAAGTGAAGGGACGAGAGAACTCGGCCCCCGCAAGCCAGATGGTCGCTTGAGATGTGGTGTCAATGCGATCAGGAAGAGTAGGATTGCGAAGAGCTCACTGCCTTCTTCAATCACGGTGCGCAGCCCGTTTCCGATCATGAGCCCCAGCCCCTGAGACTCAAGGAATTCCTGAAAGACCACGCTCGCAAGCAATCCGAATCCCAAAATGATCAGGAGGGCAGATCGCCGCGTCTCAGCCGAGCGCCAGAGGGTGATGATAGCATAGGCACAGGGCACTCCGAGACCTACTGCGATGGGCACATATGCCGCCCAGCCCTGATCACCGATTCGTTCGTGAAAAGAGCCTATTTCATCCCATGACAGCAGAACAAACACAATCGCTAAACACAGCCAGGCATAACGGGTGCTGGTCGGAGAGGTTCGAAAAACTTCGAAGGCGAGCAGACTGCTAAGCACCAAGAACAAACCGACGATCCACACAGCAATATTCAGTTCATACGCCAGATTGAAATAGCTCGTGATTTTCCAGAGTATCGACGTTTCTGGAGCGGTGGTGGACAGCCATGTTAAGCCAAGGAGAATGATATTAAGGGCGATGATTGGCCAGAACACCGCAAGACGGGATGGTAGTCCTATGCGTTTCATAATGCTCTCTGTATCTATGTGGCTAATGTTAAAAACTGACAATCAAAATTTAAATCTGTCCTCCTTGCTTTTAACTTACGTGCGTACCCCTCTTAAAACTCACTTCGATCTTTACATCCTAAAAAAGTTTGACTTGCTCGCCCAAGTGACCTTACAAAGCGGCTCAAGGTCTCTTTTTGGAGTCTTCGTTAACCCCAAGGCACGGGCAAGAGCTGAAATTTTCTGTTAGGGCAGCTTATCCGCTCTTGCCCGTGTTATCTGTGAAACGTCAAAGGCTATGAGACAGAAGCGGGTATAAAATTAAGCGATACTTTCCCCTCGGGCGAATGGCACTGGTCAGAGCCGTTCGCATCGGACTTCCGCACTACTTTTACGCTGGATGACGCCGTCGGGGATATCATGATCGACAACGCGATCTACGCGGCCGTGCTGAAGACGCTGGCCCAGCTCGAAGCACCCGGCCTGGGTCCGGCATCATGGCGGGCGAACGGGTTCTGCCCCTGCGGCCCGTCCTCGGCATCGCCGGTGACGCTGCGCCGCGCTTGCTGTAGGCGGTAGCCAGCGTATTGGCGGGATCTAGTCAATAATCGCCGTGCTTTGAACTAACACAAGGATGAACCATGCTTAACCAAACGATCCAGTTATATGACGGTCGTCCGGATGTGACTCTGACGACCTATATCCTCAACGACTCGCCAGAGATGTTGAATGGCAAGAAACGCCCCGCCGTGCTGGTGTGTCCCGGCGGCGCATACCTCAACTGCTCCGACCGGGAGGCCGAACCCGTGGCGCTGCGCTTCGCCGCGATGGGCTATCACGCCTACGTGCTGCGTTATTCGACTTACTTTCAGGGCGCAGGGACGTTTCCACCGCCTAAAGAGCTGCCGGTCAACCCGAACAGCCTGTACCCCGCGCCGCTGCACGACATGGGCAAGGCGTTTCTGACCATCCGGGCGCATGCGGACGAATGGCTCGTGGATGTGGACCAGATCGCGATCTGCGGCTTTTCGGCGGGCGGGCATAACTGCGGCATGTACGCGGTCTACTGGAACGACCCGGTACTCTCCGAGCATTTCGGCGTCGCGCCCGCGCTGTTCAGACCTGCTGCCGCCATCCTCGCCTATGCTGTCCTCGACTACCACCTGATGTTCGGCGGCAATCCTGACCCGTTTGCGCGTGAGTTGGGCGATGCCGCGGATATTGCGTACTTCGGCACCAAGACGCCGACCAAGGAACAGCTTGACCGCACCAGCGTGACGCTGCACGTGACACAGTCTACACCGCCAACCTTCCTGTGGGCGACCGCCGCCGATGCGCTCGTTCCCGCCGAAAATTCGACGCGCATGGCGACCGCGCTGGCGGCGGCGGGCGTGCCATTCGAAATTCATGTGTTTGAGCGCGGCGGGCACGGCTTGAGTCTCGCCAACCAAGCGACGGCGGGCTCGCTGCTGGAATTCGACGCCGACGTTGAGCAATGGATCGATCTGGCGGGCCGCTGGCTCAAGAAACGGCTCGCGCTGCCCATCCCGGCGCAGCCCGCGTGGCTGCTAGCGCTTGAAGCGACGCAGCCAGAGGGCTAAAGTAGACTCTCGAAAGTCCCAATGTAGGGGCAGACCTATGTGTCTGCCCGGTTTCGGGCGCACACACAGGTGCGCCCCTACATCCATTCGTGGATTTGTTTCGAGAACCTACTTAATGCCGCGTCCGGTAAGTTTTTCAAATCGTAGGGGCAGACCTATGTGTCTGCCCAGCTGAGGGCGCACACACAGGTGCGCCCCTACAATTGATCTGGCAGGAATTACCGGATCGAGCACTTAAGCCAGTGTCTGAAAGACTCCAAAACAGGACGAGTGCCGGGCTTGGACAAGTCGCCTAACCTCACTATTGGTTCAGATTCGCTGGGCAACGACGTTTCAGACCGGACGGAGCTGAAGGGGCTAACCGTTTTCCCCTTCGGTTTCCTCTCTCGTTTTTCCCTCAAACCCCAATCTGCTTCATAGTTTTCTAGCCCGATTTGCTTTGCGCCCTTCTTATACTGTCAACCGCCCAAGGCTATGTGCCTGTAGATTCTTGTCCCTTCCAGACACATCGTGTTTCGATACCTGAACAGCATATGTTGAAATTGAATAGCACTTTCCCAGTTGTTCTGTTTACACTCTAGACAAGGGTTGGATGTTGCAGACGAAAAAGGGTGTTAAGCATGTTGGTTAGAGAGGTGATAGCCGCAGGAACATCTGCACGCTGGCATGCTGTCCTTTATTTCGCAGTAGCTGCCGCCCTGATCTTACTGGCCTATGAAACCCTTGCCATGCAAACACTGAATGGTACAGGCATTGAATTCACCGTTGGGTCGGGGTATGCCCATGTCCAGACAGCGGCCCCGATTTACGCAGAGGTGAAAAGCCATGCGCCGTTCATTCTAGAGAGCTCAGATCGTTCTATCCGCTTGGATATGAGCGCAAATCGGCAAGAATTCCAAGCGGATTATGAGCGAGACATCGAAATCCCCGCAGGGGAGTTCGATTTTCGTCTGACGCTCGGCTCGAATGTGACGGTCAAGCTCCGATCGGATGCCGACGCGAGCGCAACGGTTGTTCCTTACAACGTCACCGACTCCTCAATTTTTTTGATTGTGACCGGAATGAGCGTGCTTGGGTCGTTATATTTCGCATTTCGCGCCCTTCGTGGGTCTAATTGGCAGTCAAAGTTGTATTTCGACCAGTCTTTGTGAAATCACGAGGAATATATCGACGCAGAGATGGAGCCACACCCGAAAATTCTTTTGGTCGACGATGAAACATCGATTGTCTCGACGCTCGCGGTTTTTCTCAAACTGTCCGGGTTTGAGGTGGAAGTATCAGCGGACGGTCAAGAGGCGTTGCAGCGTCTAGAGACACAGGTATTCGATTTAATTGTCATGGATGTCCTCATGCCCCGCCTTGATGGGCGCGAAACCTTACGCCGCTTACGTCGTCAGCAAAACTGGACCCCCATCATCCTGCTCACGCAAATCAGCGGTACGCCCGAACGGATTATGGCACTCGAAGAAGGCGCTGACGATTACCTGAACAAACCTTTTGATCCCCAGGAACTGGTGGTGCGCATCCGCACCATCCTCAGACGGACGCGCCAAGGCGTGAAACCTTTGCAGCAGGCGCATCGCCTTGTGTCCGGCGATCTCGCGCTTGATAGACTCTCCCGTCGTGTGTGGTTGGGTGAACGTGAACTCGCGCTCACGCCCAAAGCGGTCGCCATTCTGCTCTACTTGATGCTGCATCCCGACGAACTTCTTTCACGGGAAGCACTGCTCAACGCGGTCTGGGGGTGGGAAAACGCGGTGGGCACGCGCGTCGTCGATACCCGGATTGCCGAACTGCGGAAAATTCTCCAAGAAGACCCCACACAACCGCGTTTCATTGAAACGGTGCCGGGGCAGGGCTACCGGTTTATCAGCCCCGTGAGCGACGGAGGCTAATGTTCCGACAGTCATGGTTCGGACTGTTTTTGTCATTTCTGCTTGGTGCAGCGGGAGTTATCCTCCTCCTTCTTGTCAGCCTGCCCGATATACCCCTGTTATTCCCGGAAAGCACCGCCGTACTCGGTCTGATTTGCGGACTGCTTTTTGGGGTCTTCGCCGCGATTTTCTTGATTACCCGCGAAGTGCTGCGCCGCACCCGGCAGTCAGGCGTCGAAGAGATGCGTGTCAAAGCACTGGGCGAGCATCAGCGCTTTCTAAGCCGACTCGACCACGAGCTTAAAAACCCGCTGACCGCACTGCGGGCCGGATTAGCCAGTCTGGCGCTCACCTTGAAACAGGATGATCAGCGGCAGATTGTGCAAACCCTTGCCGACGAAGCCCAGCGTCTCAGCCGACTGGTGACCGATTTGCGCAAACTGGCAGAACTCGATGCCGTAACCCTCGATCTTCAGCCTATCCCGGTCGCTGAGTTGTGTCGCAATATTTGCGCCTTGGTCGAAGAACGCTGCGCCGGGTTGCAGCGGCGCATGGAAATGGAATGTCCGGCTGAACAAGATCGGCGCCAATCGATTGTCGGGGATGCCGATCTGCTGCTGCTGGCCGTCCATAACCTGCTGGATAACGCGATCAAATACACTGGGGATGGCGACAAAATCTCGCTTGGTATCGCTTTGGAGCAGCATGACCTCATTATTTTCATTCGCGACACGGGCATCGGTATCCCTGAAGACGAACATGAACTCGTGTGGGAAGAACTTTACCGGGGGAAAAACGCGTCCGGAATACGCGGCAGCGGGATCGGGCTAGCCCTGGTAAAAGCGATTGTCGAGCGCCATAGTGGGCGCGTAGACATGCAGAGCCGCCTCGGCGCAGGGACGCGCGTTTCGCTGATCTTGCCCATTGGCTAAAGCCTCTCAATTTGCTAAGCGGCGTGTCGAGAACGACACACGACCTGAACAGGGTCTGAACAGCGCCGTGTTATGCTTGGATTCAATACATCGATGTGTGTGTTATGAAATTCAGATTCGCTATGGATCGCCACCTAGATCGAATTGCCGCTGTCACGCTGCTGGTTTTCGCGCTGCTCTGTCTGTTTCTGCTGATCACAGTCACCCGCTATTTCCAATCGCCAACTATCGACGCGGAAGCCGTGCCGGAAATCCAAGCTGAAATTCAGCAGTTGCAGGATACGACCGAAGAATTGCAGGAAACGGTCGAGCAAATGCAGGCGCAGGTGGATGATCGTGAGGTGTCGGAGAATCTCGAAGAGATCGATCAGACACTCGTTGATATGAGTGAGCAGATCGAGCAGATTGGCGATGATCTCGGCGCGCTTCCAACTGAGGAACCAGCGACCAGCGCCGAACCTGCCGAGCTGTCTACCATCGCTTCACGCGACCAAGCCCTTACCCTGCAGGATGAGCTGCTCACCTTAATCGGTTGGACTGTCGGTCTCCTTAGCATCCTCACTGCCGCCGCCTGGGCATCTTTCCTAATCTTGAGGGGTAAACGGCGCAAGCGTCCATCCCCATTAACCAAGGATATGTGGTAAAGCTCTCCGCTCTTCCACCGCTGTCCTTCGTTCAAACTAGTTTTCTGACATGAAGGATCTGCCATGAACCAAACTCAGATTACAGTGATCGGTGCGGGACACGGAGGAAAAGCGATGGCGGCAGAACTTGCCTCACGCGATTTTTCCGTGTGTCTCTACAACCGCACCTTCAGCCACATTGAAACGATTGCCGAACGCGGCGGAATTGAACTCAGTTTTTGGGATGGGCGTACGGCGTTTGGCGAAATCAAACTGGCAACCAGCGACATCGCTCAAGCCATTGACGGCAGCCAACTGATCATGGTGGTTGTCCCGGCCTCCGGTCACTATGATGTCGCTGCTGCGCTTGCGCCGCATCTGCAAGACGGTCAAATCATTGTCCTCAATCCCGGACGAACGGGCGGCGCGCTCGAATTTCGGCAGGTACTGCGTAAGTATGACTGCAGCGCCGATGTGATCCTCGCTGAAGCCGAAACCTTTCTGTTTGCCAGCCGCAGCGTCGGGCCTGCCGAAGCCTTTATCTTCCGGCGTAAAAACTCGCTGCCGCTGGCAGCACTGCCCGCGTGCCGCACGTCGGACGCCTTAGCCGTTGTCAAACAAGTCTATCCGCAGTTTACATTCGCCCGTAATGTCCTCTATACGAGCTTGAACAATATGGGCGCGGTCTTTCACCCGGCGCTGACGCTGCTCAATGCCGGGTGGATCGAACATGCCCAGGGGGAATTCCAGTTCTACATTGACGGCGTGACACCCGCCGTCGCCCGCATGTTGGAGCGCGTGGATCGGGAACGGGTCACAGTCGCGACGGCGATGGGCATTCGCCCGCAGACGGCAACCGATTGGCTGGCGCGCGCGTATTCGGCCCACGGTCACACCCTGCACGATGCGATCCACGCGAACCCCGGCTATCACGGTATCAACGCGCCGAACACCATCCAGCACCGCTATATTTTCGAGGATGTCCCCTACAGTTTGGTTCCCATCGCGGCCTTCGGTCGGCGCTTCGGGGTGGATGTGCGCGGCATCGAAACCCTTATCGACCTGGCCTGCATCATTCATGGGACGGATTACCGGCATCGGGGACGTTCGCTGGAACGGATGGGACTCGACGGGTTATCCATTGAAGAAATAACGGAATTGGTCGAAACTGCATCAATCTCGCAGGTTGGTGTACGCTGATGTGTGGAATTACTGGAGCCTCTGGAACTGGCTGGCGCGGCGCACAAGAGGCTCTCGCGCTGCTGCGCCATCGCGGACCTGACGAGCAGGTGATCACCCCATTTGCCGATGGCTATTTGGGGCATACGCGTCTGGCGATTGTCGATGTCCAGGGCGGGCATCAGCCCATGTCTGATGCAAGTCAGGCGCACTGGTTGATCTGCAACGGGGAAATCTACAATCACCCCACCCTGAGATCAGCTTACCCGGACTACCCGTACAAGACCACGTCGGATAGTGAGGACATTCTCGCCGTCTACCAGCAGCATGGCGATGAAGTGATGCAGCACCTCGAAGGGATGTACGCTTTTGCGCTCCGCGGTGAGGATGATCTCTTTCTCGCCCGCGATCCACTGGGCATCAAGCCGCTGTATTATGGGCGCGACGGCAGCACGCTGTATTTCGGTTCTGAGATCAAAGCGCTGCAAGAGGTAGTTGCAGAAATACAGGAATTCCCCGCCGGACATGCTTACAGCACACAGCGTGGACTCTGGCGTTGGTACAATCTGGAAGAAGCGGCGCGGCAGGCAAAACCGGATCATCGGGTTTCCGCTGCTGTTGTGCGTGCTCAGCTGGAAGCCGCAGTCCATAGTCATTTGATGTCCGACGTGCCGCTCGGCGTGTTTTTGAGCGGCGGACTCGACAGCAGTATCATCGCGGCGATAGTCGCGCGCGAACTTCCCAATGTGCATTCGTTTTCCGTAGGCATGGAAGGCAGTCGCGATCTCGCCTTTGCGCGGGATGTGGCCCGGCAAATCGGCACCACACATCATGAGGAAATCTACACTGAACAAATGATGATCGATGCGCTGCCCGAAGTTATCTACTATCTGGAGTCGTTTGATCCGGCGCTGGTGCGCAGCGCGGTCGCCAACTATTTCCTCGCCCGGCTGGCATCCAAATATGTGAAGGTCATCTTGTCCGGCGAAGGCGCGGACGAACTCTACAGCGGCTACAGCTATTTGAAACGGTTTGAAACGCCCGCCGCGCTGGAACGCGAACTGCTCGAAATCACCGCCGAACTGCACAACCGCAATTTGCAGCGGCTCGACCGTATGACGATGGCCCACGGTTTGGAGGGGCGCGTCCCGTTCCTGGACAGGGCATTTGTCGAGTTTTCGTTCACCGTCCCGATTGAACTCAAACTCTATGGCAGCGATCAGATCGAGAAATGGGTGCTGCGCAAAGCCTTTGAAGACCTGCTGCCCGAAGCTGTCGTGTGGCGACCGAAAGAGAAGTTTGCCGAAGGCGCAGGATCGGCGCAGGTCTTTGCCCGGATCGCGTCAGCCGAAATCAGCGATGAACAACTTGCGCGGGAAACAACGCTCATCCGCGAGGAAACCGGACACACGATTCGATCTAAGGAAGAACTCTACTACTACCACATTTTCCGCCGTCATTTTAAGGCTTCTGCCGTGCCGCTGGTGGGGTTCAGCCGCAGTTTGTAGACCGGGAGAGTTACCATGTCTGACCTACGTCCTAAGGTGGTTGCTGCTTGCATTGGCGACTGCGTGCATGTCGCCGGTGTGACACGCTTTCTCTCCATTGCCGAAGATCAGGGCTTCGAGACCCACTTCACGGGACCCGCTACCGACCTCGAAACCTTCCTTGATGCGATTGTCGCCCGTCAACCGGAAGTGATCGGCATCAGTTACCGGCTCACGCCCGAAAATGCGCGCACCCTGCTCACCGAATTAGGGGGCATGTTGACAAGCGCGGGGCTGCTCGGCAAAGTGCGGGTGTTGTTCGGTGGTACGCCGCCGGTCGCAGCGTTAGCGCGCGAGTTCGACTATATTGATCACGTATTCAGCGGTGAAGAATCGCCCTACGAAGTTCGGGCGGCGCTGCGTGGAGAAACGATGCAACAGGCGGACGCGACCTTTTTCCCGCAGTCCGCGATTGAGCGCATCCGCTGGAAAGCACCATATCCGCTGCTGCGGCACCATTTTGGCATTCCCGCCCGGAGCATCGATCCGACCGTAATGGGGATCGCCCAGATCGCCGAGGCCAACGTTCTCGACGTGATCTCACTCGGTGCCGATCAAGATGCGCAGGAGAATTTCTTCCGCCCCTATCAGCAAGACCCGCGCAGTATCGGCGCGGGCGGCGTGCCGTTTCGCACCGAGGATGACTTGCGTCGGTTATATGACTCAAGCCGCCGCGGGAACTATCCCCTGCTGCGTTCGTATTCCGGCACAGCCGATCATCTCCAGTATGCCGACATGCTCCGGCGCACGCTCAAGAATGCGTGGTGCGCGACCTCACTGTTCTGGTTCAACGCTATGGACGGTCGGGGAACATCGCCGCTTGACCAGTCGATCCGCGAGCATCAAGCGCTGATGCGTTGGCACGGCGACCGTGACATCCCGGTCGAAGGGAACGAAACTTATCACTGGGGAATGCGCGACGCCCCGGATGCTGTCGTTTGCGCGTCAGGCTATCTCTACGCCTACAATGCGAAACAGCACGGCGTGCACGATTACATCCTTACCTACATGTTCCAGAGTCCGCCGCATCTCTCCAACACGATGGACTTGGCGCGCTGTCTGGCCATCCTTGAGTTGAGCGCGACGCTGGCTGACGACAATTTCCGGATCTGGCGACAAACACGAACCGGATTACTCAGTTTTCCGGTCAACCTGCACCGTGCTCGCGCGCATCTCGCGCAAAGCACACTCCTGCAAATGTCGGTGCAACCACATATCATCCATGTGGTCGGCTACACCGAAGCGCATCACGCGGCCAACGCCGATGAGGTGATCGAAAGCGCGTTGATGACTCAGGAGGTGGTCGAAACGGCACTGCGCGGCACACCCGATATGACCGCTGATCCCCAGGTCCAGAGTCGCAAGCGCCAGCTGCTTGAAGATACCTATCGACTTCTCGATCAGATTCGCGCACTCGGCGGTGATCATCCTGATCCTCTGAGCGATCCGGTCACGCTCACACGCGCCGTCGCGGTTGGACTGCTGGATGCGCCCCAGTTGGTCAATAATGCGTTCGCGTTGGGGCAGGTTCGCACACGCAGTGTCAATGGGGCAATCGTAGCATTTTGAGGTTAATCGACCAGTAACACTGGCTCAAGCAGATATGTTGAAAACTCTGAAGTCACCTGCGGATTGGCAAAAGCTCACGGCTGAGGTGATCGGGTACTGCTCGGTGACAAAAAGCTTGACCAACGTCTTGCCGAGATCAGCCATCGAACGGATGAGTTTCCGAGGGGAGCAAGTTTTATAACGAACAAGGATGAATATTTGGAGAAGCGTGTGCACCTTCAGCAGGAGTTGGAGTAGCTCACTCCCATCCCTGACGATGAGCTTGCTGAAGCCGCTGATGTGCTGCAAAACTTTGCTGCACACTGGGATGCTACCAATACAACCGAGATGCTCAGAAGGATCTCATTCACCTCATTGTGGTCCGCGTGTGGGCGAAGGACGAACAGCTTGTCGCGATGCCGTTACGCCCGAACTACCACATCACACTAGCTTAGAAAGCGAAAAACCCATCGAGGTTACAGTGGGTTCATCCGATGATACTATGGGTGAAGATATTCTTGTGCTTGGACGGAGACGACGGGGTTCGAACCCGAACTGCTTATGTCATTCTCCTGCCGAAGATAAGCTACACGAACGACATTCAAGCGATTCTCGAACGTGCGTCTTGATTATGTGCGCAATCGCGTCAGGTGGGGAATTACTCCACCTATATCACACTAAATTCGTCCTCAAACATGCTAATCTGCAATTGACCGCGGTACCCTATATCTGAGAACAGAACAGTTCTGATTCCGCAAGCTGGAAGGAGTAAGCAAGAACCGATAAATCAGAACTGATTCAAATTATTGGATTGAGGAGGGATGATAGTGCATCATGAGAGAAAAACCCGACCAAAGGTGATTTCCTATGAGCACTATCCCCATCAGTGGAACCGAGGAACAGTTCGACGCGCATATCCGAATGCTACTGAACACTACCAAACGAGGCTGCATCTGCCAAATTGCGCTGGTCAAGGTGATCTGCCCCCTATGACTAGTCCAGAGAGAATGAGAGTCGAACTTTTTCTGCAAAGGCAGCCGGAGCCAGATAGCCGCGGCTGCTATGCGGACGCCGATGATTGTACTCTTGCCGCCATTGTTCAGTGACAATCTGCGCCTCATGACCATCGGTGAAAACCCAGCGGTTGAGACAGTCAGCTCGAAATGTTCCGTTGAAACTCTCGATAAACGGATTCTCCCACGGACTGTCAGGCTTGATGTTCAGCCTCTTGCACGCTTGGTCCTGCAGCCACTGTTGCAAGGCATACGCAATGAACTCCGGGCCATTGTCGCTGCGCACATAGTCCGGAGATCCTCGAAGCAGAAACAACCACTCCAACTGCTGAATAACCTGACGTGAGGAAATGGAGCGGGCAACATGGATGGTCAGGCGGTTCTTTTGCACTCAGTCCGACTGTCCACAGCGGATCTTTAGCGAGCGGCTACCCCAGGTTGTGAAACCGTATGGACGACGCAGCGAACGATTGGATGAAGTGATGAGCAAGCTCGGGATCGCGGTTGGGCTTCGCAGTGCCGTTCGTCTTCTGAAGCTGCTAAACGTTACCGCCACGATCTGGTCACTGCTGCGGATATTGCATCGCCTGTCTGCCCCCTGCCGCCCAACACCCCGCGTGCTCTGGGTCGATGATTGGGCGATGCGCCGCGGAAGGCGTTATGGAACGGTGCTGGTCGATTTGTAAAGTCACGCGGTGGTCGATGTCCTGCCTGACCGAGAGGCAGAGACCTTCGCGGCATGGCTGCGTCAGCACCCGGGCGTAGAAGTTATCAGTCGCGACCGCGGTGGGGCATACGCCGAGGGCGGACGGATAGGAGCACCTCACGCTGTCCAGATCGCTGACCGCTGGCATTTGCTCAAGAATGCGGGTGAAATGCTCGTGTGCGTGTTCGAACGTCATCCTCGGGAACAGAAACAACTTGCAGGGAAGCTTGGTTCGTCCGAAACAGTGCTGCCGCTGCGCTGGGATACGATGCTGGAAAGAGCGAAGACACGGTCCTGCAACCAACGCCTCAACGACAGCTTCGTTTCCAGCGTGTCCATGCACTGCATGAAAACGGGCTTTCGCTCAGTGCGATTGCGCGTGAAACGGGATTGGATCGCAAGATGGTGCGGAAATATCTGGCGCTCACCGTGTTGCCCCAATTCGCGAGCGTTCCAAAGTCGTGCCTGCCTACCAAACCTATCTCCTTGACCATTGGTTGGCTGACCTCCCAATGACTGTTCGGGAGCGTTGGCATGACCTTCGGGCTCATGGGTTTCATGAGGGCCTCTCGACCGTCGCTGCGTTCTTGGCTCAAGTCCGCCGGCAACAACAGCTTTGGTATGGACGTGGAGCGCTGCAAACACCAACGCTCAGTGTCCATCTCTCTGCTCGCCGGGCAGCATGGATTAGCCTGGCGCGTCCTGAACAACTGAGCGCTCAGGAAGCACGCCTGAAATCTTTGCTGCCAATGTCCCACCTCGACATTGCGCAAGCCGTGCGCACGGCTCAAGATTTTGCTCACATCATTCGTGATCGCTTAATCGATGATTTTGACGCTTGGCTGCATGCAGCCAAGCGTCAGAGGTGAAAGAAGTTCGCTCCTTTGGACGCGGCATTCTCCGGGATGAAGCGACGGTTCGGGCGGCGCTTACATTCCCATGGAGCAACGTCATGCTGGAGGGACATGGGAACCGCCTGAAGTTTCGCAAACGGCAGATTTTTGTTAGCGAGTGAAGAGGTGACCATGTCCATGAGTGGGATGGGCGACCCGAATCATAATGCATTGATGGAAAGTGCATTGGAACCCTTAAAACCGAACGTGCGGATCATCGTTTTACTTCCCGACAGGTGGCGCGTGCCGAGCTGTTTGCTTATCTGGAAGGTTGGTACAACCGTCAGCGACTGCACTCAGCACTGGACTATCTCAGTCCTGACCAGTTTGAACAACGCTATTTTCAGGACAAGTTTTTGTTCCACTCGGCGGGGTGAAGCGCATTTTGAAGACGCGGATGAACTCACAGCAGCTATTTCAGTCGCGACCCGCTAATGGCATGAACATCGCAAACCCTATGTCTGGCGCAAACCGCTTTCTTAACATATATATCGGATGAAGCATTTAGATACTTTCGGTAATTGAGAAGCTAGAGTATATTATTGTATTCATATTACATTCTCGCACACTAAGAGAACTCCGCTATGGTAGAAATATCTCCGTACGATCCTGCGGACCAAGAACAGTACAATTCGCATTTCCAGACAACAGATCGTCACGTCTTCATACATAACTTTTCTAATCTGATAATTTACCCAGCTTATATTGTACTCCTCGTACATACCACTCGAGTTCTCTTACAATTGTTGGAGTCTAGTGGATTAGTGCAAAGTGTTCTGCGTGAAGGGGCGGAAATTCACCCTACCTTGCTCAGAATCGTCGAAACACCGATTGTTGAATCTTCACTTCATTTCTTGCGGAGTGCAGCAGGCGACATTTTATGGATCATCACTATTTCTGTATGGATTATTGGGCTAATACCGATTGTTTTATCACTACTTGCGATCAATAGGCCGGAATGGCGATCCGGTCTAAGAAGCCATATGAATATTATGTGGGAAGGCGCTTAAGCAACGTATGAATGGAAGC
>CALKIA010000520.1 GCA_937988705.1 uncultured Chloroflexota bacterium
CGCGCTAACTCAGTGTCGCCTCATTCGTCCTAATCCTACGTCGGGTGACACCTGCCTTGTCCCTACAAAACTCTCAATTTCGGGATAGGATCTCCCTTTTCACATACGTTTGCTGCACATGCCGACACATAAACTGCTTTTAAGGATCATTATGGCTTATAACCTGGACTACAAGACGATTGCTGAAATTCGGGCGGAACTGGTCGAATCCCGCCGGATTCTGAACCATGTGCTCGCTCACGTTGGCGACCGTTGGGAAACGCAAGTGTATTCGGAAGGCGCGGCGTGGAACGTGCGCCAACTGCTCGTGCACCTCGTGCTGACCGATGCGGCGCATTATTATATGGCGATGGGTTACTCTGAGGACAAAGAAGTTGTGCCCGCCGATTTTGACCTCGAGCGCTACAACCGGCGTTCGGTCGAGAAGAAGGCGGAACTCACGCCAGAGCAAGCGCGCGCCAGCCTCGCCGAGTCGCGGGCGACGCTCAACGCGTGGTTGGATGGGGTGACCGATGAGAGCGTGTTCGAAAAGACCGGACGACATGGCTCGATGAACATTTTCTCGATCCGGCAGATTCTGCGCGTCGCCGCCCAGCATGAAAAGAATCACGCGCTAGATATCGCGCGGATGCTGGCTATCCCTGTGCCGCCTCTGTCATGAATATCTGCGTCTACTGCTCGGCGAGCAACACCATTGATCCGAAATATTTCATCGTCGCGGAGTCGCTGGGCGGACATTTAGCCGCGCGTGCGGATACCCTCGTCTACGGCGGCGCGAGCGTTGGCTTGATGGGCGCAATTGCGCGCAGCGTCCATGCGGCCGGCGGGCGCGTTATCGGCGTGATCCCACAGGCACTGGTGGACCGCGAAGTTGCCTATCACCATGCGGATGAGCTGGTCGTCACGCCGAACATGCGCGAACGCAAGGCGACGATGGAGGCGCGCTCGGACGCCTTTCTGGCGCTGCCGGGCGGCATTGGCACGCTCGAAGAAATCACCGAGATCATGGTCGGCAAACATCTGCGGTTACTGGATAAACCCATGGTGCTGTTGGATCTGGAAGGCTTTTACCAGCCGCTGCTGGCGCTATTTGAGCATATGCGGGCGGCGCAGTTCATCCACACGCCGTTTGAGAATCTGTTTCACTTGGCGCCCACGCTCGACGCGGCGTTCGCGTATATCGACGCGTACAAAACCGCGAATTAAACCGAGAGACGCCGATGGGCGTTCCAAGTAAAGCCGATTTTGCTTGTCCCCTCACCCCCAACCCCTCTCCCACGCAAGCGGGGAGAGGGGAGAAAACCCGGTTGCTGTCTCCTCTGCCTGAATCCGGGGAGGGGCGGGGGTGGGGTCGTCCTTAACTTAGTGCGTGACCCCCATCAGCGTCCCTACTTCATCTGATCCCGTGCTGTGCGATGCACACTTCAAAACAGCCGCATTTGTCCGCCGTGCTGTCCCGATTTCTTGAGCGCTTTGGGCGGGCGTAAGCCGTGTTCCCACAGCCAATTCCGGTCAGGTTCCCACAAACAGCGATCAAGTTCCACGATTTCCGAGTCGTCGGCCAGCGCCCCTTCGATGCGCAACCGCGCACGCTGCAAGGCCGCTGAGACGCTGTCCGGCGGCAGGCTGATTTCGCCTTTACTGTTGATCACACGATGCCAGGGAATATTCGGATCATCAACGCGAGAGACGGCGTTCATCGCGTCTCCCACCCAGCGTGGGGCGAGCTTCTCATAATCGCCCGTATCGACTCCCTCAGGGGTAGGAATCATGGTGGCGATTTGACCGTAAGTGGCGACTTTTCCGGCCGGGATTTGGCGCACAATCTCCCAGACGATCCGATAATAGGTAATTGGATCTGGCAGTGTGATCATGGGACGCGCTCTTTTCACTCTTATGGAGAGTATAGGGGATTCATTTGCCCGTTGACAATGAATCTTCATCTCCGGTAAAGTGAGAGCCGTTACGGACTATTGAGAACCATCAGGATGTGCTATGACAATCACGAAAATGCTCGTTGGCGAACGCGTATATTTGCGTTTGTTCACGCCCGACGATGCGGATTTGGTCTGGACTGGTGTCAACGAGCCGACCAGCGCGAAGCTCACCGGGACACAGCAAACGTTCACGCGCGAACAGATCGACGCTTACATCCAGCGCAATCTACAGCCGGGAGAAGACCGCGCCGCTTTCATCTTCGCGGATGTGGCCGATGATCGGGCGGTGGGCGAAGTGGTCATCAACGAGATCGACGCGCTCAACCGGGGCGCGAATCTGCGCATCGCGATCTTCGACGCGGCGGATTGGGGCCGGGGCTATGGTACGGACGCGCTGCGGTTGATGGTACGCTACGGCTTCGAAACGCTCAAGCTCCACCGGATTGAACTCGGCGTGTATGACTTCAACCCACGTGCTATTCGCGCCTATGAGAAGGTCGGCTTTCAGCGGGAAGGCGTGCTGCGCGATGTTCTTCTGTGGGAGGGGATGTACCACAACCTGATCACCATGAGCATCCTTGAAAGCGAATGGCGGGGATGAGGGTTTTTGTTGACATAACTTGTCTTTTCGAAATAAAATCAGCATTGAAACTATTTTAAATGGAGGTTGGGCGTTGGATAACAAATTGCAGGAACTCAAGAAACGGCTGCTCGAATACTCCGATTTGAGCTCAGTGGGATCGGTGCTCAACTGGGATCAATCGACCTACATGCCGCCCGGTGGAGCCGAGGCACGCGCCCGGCAGATCGGGCTGGTCGGCCAGATGGCGTTTGAACGGCTCGTCGATCCGGCCATCGGGCATTTGCTGGATGATCTGCGCCCATACGAAGAAAGCCTACCGCACGATCATGACGACGCCGCGCTGATTCGCAACACGCGGCGCAACTACGAGCGCTACATCAAAGTTCCGGTCGATCTGGTCGGGGAAATCTTCACGCACACGGCGGGAACGTATTCTGAATGGGCGGAAGCGCGCCCCGCCAACGACTGGAAGCGGATGCAGCCGCTGCTCGAAAAGACGCTCGATCTCAGCCGCCGCTATGCCGAGTGTTTCCCCGGCTACGCTCACATTGCTGACCCCCTGATCGACATGGCGGACTACGGCATGAAAGCAACAGACGTGCGCCGCGTGTTCGCGGAACTGCGCGCAGGCTTAGTCCCGCTGGTCAAGGCGATCACCGATCAAGCGCCGACCGATGACTCGTTCATCTACAGCCAGTACCCGCAGGCGGCGCAGCTCGCCTTTGGTGAGAGCATCATCAAGCAATATGGCTATGACTTCAAGCGTGGGCGGCAGGACTTGACGCATCACCCGTTTATGACCAAGTTTGCATGGGGCGATGTCCGCATTACCACGCGCGTGCAAGAGGCCGATGTGCGCGACGCGCTGTTCAGCACGTTGCATGAAGCGGGACACGCGCTCTACGAGATGGGCATCAACCCGGCCTATGAAGGAACGTCGCTGGATGGCGGCACATCGGCGGGCGTACACGAGAGTCAGTCGCGTCTGTGGGAGAACATTGTCGGACGCAGTCGCGAATTCTGGGGGCATTACTACCCCACCCTGCAAGCCGCCTTCCCGGAGCAACTGGGTAAGGTGAGCCTCGATCAGTTCCACCGCGCCATCAACAAGGTTGAACCGTCGCTCATCCGCGTGGATGCCGACGAAGTGACCTACAACCTGCATGTGATGATCCGCTTTGATATCGAACTGGCGCTGCTGGAAGGTTCGCTGGAAGTCAAAGACCTACCGGAGATGTGGAACAGCCGTTATGCCAGTGATCTCGGCGTGACACCGCCGCACAACAAAGATGGCGTGCTGCAAGATGTCCACTGGTACGGCGGGCTGATCGGTGGGGCGTTTCAAGGCTACACGCTCGGCAACCTGTTGAGCGCGCAGTTCTACAACAAGGCGCTTCAGGCGCACCCGGAAATTCCGACGGAGATCGGTCAGGGCAAATTCGACACGCTGCACACGTGGCTGAAAGAGAATATCTATCAGTATGGCAGCAAGTTCACCGCGCCCGAGCTGATTCAGCGGGTGACCGGCGGCGACCTGGAGGTGCAGCCGCTGCTCAACTACCTGCGCACGAAATACGGCGCGCTGTATAAGCTGTA
>CALKIA010000521.1 GCA_937988705.1 uncultured Chloroflexota bacterium
GTCGAGCACGCGGCAGGCATGCATATCGCAGTGATCCGCAACGTAACTGCGCGCGACTTCGGTGGTGTAGCCGACGTTGCAGTGGTTCAAGACCATCGAATTGCGCACGAGTGCATTATTGCCGATGATCGTATCCGACCCGATGTACGCTGGGCCGACAATCGCCGCGCCGGGGAACACCTTCGCCCGCTCGCCGATGAACACATCGCCGATCAGCGTGGCCGTCGGCGCGACAAACGCGCTTTCAGCGACGATCTTGCCGGAAATTTTGGAGAGGTAGTAGTTCATCACATCGAGTGTGTGCCACGGGAACTTGAGCGCACTCCACGGGCCACGATACGGCACGACCTTGTAGACGTTCGTCGCCATCAGGCGATCCATCGCGCGCTCGTAGTGGTCATCGCTGGCAATGGGCTTCGCGTATTCCTCCTGCAGCGCGGTCATCAACCGCGTGGCGTCCGGGTGAATGTGCGCCACGATATTGACCAGATTGCTCGGACGATTCTCCGCGCCCGGTTTTTCCACAATTCCCGTGATGCGTCCGGTCGGGCTGACGATCAGATAGCCACCGGGAAAGTATTCTTCCCGTTCATAGCCGGCGATATAGGTCGAGGTCGGGTCAGCGGTGAAAGCCTTGAGCATATCCGCGTGCAGTTGATCGTCCACCACATCATGCACCTGCACAACATAGATCGGAGTTTCCGGTTGGTTAGGCAGTGCGGGCGCGGCTTGCAGCAGCGCATCACCCATGCCTTTGGCTTCAGTCTGCACCACCACGCGGATATTCATCGAACGAATCGCCGCGGTGAGGCTTTTAATATCTTCGAGGTTGCCCGGATTGGCGACGATGACCGCTTCTTGCAGCCCCAGCGCCTCGTAGCGCCGGAGTTGGCTGACCAAAAGCGGTTCTGTGCCAAAGCGTAACAGTGATTTCTCGCGCAGCGGCCACATGCGCGACGACGCACCACCCGCCAGAACAATCAATATCGGCAGTTGAGCCATGACGTCATCCTTTGATGCTTGCGAAACAGATGTATTCTAACCTAACGTTTCACTGAACTTCAATCAACGAATAAGCTGATGCGTAAGTTGCACTGGAAGCGGCGCAGTCGTGGCTCTAATGGTCTTAATTGGCTCTATTTACAGGCGTTAGCCGCGGCTACCCTTGCAGTATATCCCATACGGTAAATTGAATGGAAAAGGTTAAGCGATGCAATCCAACGGTCATCAGAATGGCAGTGGTGAAACAGGGACGGAAGCCCTCAAGCGCGGTCTAGCGCAGATGCTCAAGGGCGGCGTGATCATGGATGTGGTCACCCCCGAGCAGGCGAAAATTGCGGAAGATGCGGGCGCAGCCGCCGTTATGGCGCTGGAACGCATTCCGGCTGATATTCGCGCACATGGCGGCGTGTCGCGTATGAGCGACCCCGACATGATCGAAGGCATTATGAAGGTGGTAACGATCCCGGTCATGGCGAAAGTCCGCATTGGACATTTTGTCGAAGCGCAAATTCTCCAGTCGATTGGTATTGACTACATCGACGAGAGCGAAGTTTTGACGCCCGCCGACGAAGAAAATCACATCAACAAACACGCGTTCAAAGTGCCGTTCGTGTGCGGCTGCCGTAACCTCGGCGAGGCGCTGCGCCGCATCTCCGAAGGCGCGGCCATGATCCGCACGAAGGGTGAAGCGGGCACGGGCGATGTCGTCGAAGCGGTGCGGCATGCGCGGCAGGTACACAGCGACATCCGCCGCTTGACGACGATGGACGAGAACGAACTCTACACCTTCGCCAAGAATATTCAAGCGCCCTACGATCTCGTGGTCGAGACGGCGAAAATGGGACGCATGCCCGTGGTCGAATTTGCGGCGGGCGGCGTCGCCACCCCGGCGGATGCCGCGCTCATGATGCAGCTGGGCGTGGATGGTGTGTTCGTTGGGTCGGGCATCTTTAAGAGCGGCGATCCCGCCAAGCGCGCCAAGGCCATCGTCGAAGCGGTCACGCACTTCGACAACCCGGATGTGCTGGCGAACGTCAGCCGGGGGCTCGGCGAAGCCATGGTCGGCATCAATGTGACGCCAGACCAGGTAGTTTTGGGGAAACGGGGCTGGTAAGGTCGATTAAGCGTGGCGGACTTGCCGCCGTTTTACTTCTACTGCACCCT
>CALKIA010000522.1 GCA_937988705.1 uncultured Chloroflexota bacterium
CCCGCGCCGATCCCCGAAGAGGCGGAATTCCTCGGCATCACGTTCAAACTCGGCACGTTCCTGCCGCATCTCCCCGTACCTGATCTGGTGAACGGGGATGCACTTCTGCCGCTCACCGCGGGCGAACGCGCCTTCTGGCTGAACGGCGCGGCGTGGGAAGTGCCGACCTTCGAGAATGCCGATGTGTTCGTGAACCGGTTGGTTCGGCAGGGATTGGTGGCGCGCGATCCGGTGGTGGATGCGGCACTGCAAGGGCTCTGGCCGCAGGTATCGCCCCGGTCGTTACAGCGCCGCTTCCTGCGGGCGACAGGCTTGACGCACGGCACGGTCGTGCAAATTGAGCGGGCACGGCAGGCGCTGACGCTGCTCCAGACCGGGCGGTCGATTCTCGATGTGGTGGAGCAGGCGGGCTATGCCGATCAGCCGCATTTGACGCGGGCGCTCAAGTATTTTGTCGGGTATACGCCCGCGCAGTTGGTCAGCGTAGCGCGGACGGGTTAAGACCACATCCCTAGCCCTCTCCTCATGAAATTTACAAACAGATCACGGTGTTTGTGGGACAAGGCCGGCCGGTAGCTCGGTAGATCACGTGAAGTCGCTTTGGAAGCCGCGGACGCCATGCATGGCGTCCCTACGAGAAAACGGTGCTTGTGTAGGGACGCGCTTTATCGCGTCCGCACCCCCAAAAACCGACCTGTAACCCGTTTACACGGTATTCTACGCACTTAAAGGCCGCCTTGTCCGCCATCAACGGACAGCGACTGCACTGTACCCTCCGATCTCCGTACCATAAGAATCCGACCACCGCACCCTGATTCCCGTGATCACACCGCGGGACAAGCGGCGGCGCAAGGCTAAATGTTTTGTGAGCGTCTTAACCTAAACGGACTGCGGTCAGTTGACAGGCTTCTGGGGATCGCTTACACTTTTTACAACAATCAAACAGGGAAAACCTGATGTTTTATCTAAGCGCATGTTGTTGTCTGAAGCGGGGCGATAAGCGACCTTCAGACGGCTAGTTAACCTAACTCTCGACCTTTCGAGCCGACAGTAGAAGGCGTGGATCGCCCGGTAAATGACCGGAGCACCGCGCTTTTTTATTTCTACTGGCGGCTTTTTGTTTTTTGATGAGGCGGACACGAATGCTCTATCCGACGACCACCACCAGCCATACGGGGACGATCGAGTCCCTGATCGGGAACACGCCGCTGCTGGCCTTCCGCACGATCACGGCCCACCTGCCCGAGAATGTGCGCGTGTTTGCCAAAGCGGAATGGGCGAACCCCGGCGGCAGCGTCAAAGACCGTGCAGCGGCAAACATCATCCGCGAAGCCGAGGCGGCGGGGCTGCTGCGCCCCGGCACGACCATCCTCGACAGCACGAGCGGCAATACCGGCATCGCCTATGCCATGCTCGGCGCAGCGAAAGGCTACAAGGTCAAGCTGTTCCTCCCGGCAAACGTCAGTCAGGAACGGCTCGCGATTTTGCGCGCTTACGGCGCGGAACTCGTGCTGACTGATCCGCTCGAAGGCTCGGACGGCGCGATCCGCGCGGTGCGGGAGCTGATCGCCGCGCACCCTGACCAGTACTTCTACGCTGACCAGTACAACAACCCGGCGAACTGGCGCGCACATTACCACTCGACGGGTGTGGAAATCTGGGAGCAGACCGACGGCACGGTGACGCATTTCATCGCCGGACTCGGCACATCGGGCACGCTGATGGGCACGGGGCGGCGGCTAAAGGCCTACGATGCCGCGATACAGATCGTCGCCCTTCAGCCGGATTCGCCGTTTCACGGGCTGGAAGGCTTGAAGCACATGCCGACCGCCATCAAACCGGGGATTTACGATGAATTCTTTCCGGATCGCAATCTCGGCATCAGCACCGAGGCAACCTATGTGATGGCGCGGCGGTTGGCGCGGGAAGAAGGCTATCTGGTGGGCATCAGCGCGGCGTCGGCGACGGTGGGCGCGCTCCAGATCGCGGAAGAACTCGCCGAACGCGGTCAACCCGGCGTGATCGTCACGTTGTTCCCCGATAACGCGTACAAATACCTGAGCGAACAGCGGTTGTGGAGCGCGTAAGAACCTGATCCGACCACACCCCCTCGTCCACGCCAGCGGAGAGAGGGGAGAAAACATCGCTCACACGATTGTGAGGACGCGCAACGGCGCGTTCGCTTGTTGCTCCAGCAGGCGGACACGATGAATCGCGTCCCTACGAAAATCCAAACTCCATGATTGCGGCTGTGTATCCACTGAACCATGTTACAATTCTTCGAACTGAGGGACGATTTGAAATGGTAGGGACGAGGCATGCCCGTAGCTCGGTAGAATAGCGTGAAGTCCATTGGGAGCAGCGGACGCCATCAATGGCGTCCGCAGAACTCAAGTAGACTCTCGAAAGTCCCAATGTAGGGGCGCACCTGTGTGTGCGCCCGAAACCGGGTAGACACATAGGTCTACCCCTACATCCATTCGTGGATTTGTTTCGAGAACCTACTTCAGAAACTGAGCGTAAAAACTTGCTTCACGTTGTCCTACGGACTTACCGGCATGCCTCGTCCTTTTGCGAATGAGAACCAGAGGACGAGACATGTCTCGTCCCTACAGAAATCACCTCTCGATTCGGCACTATCGTCCTCTCACTACATTCGGAGAGGAGCGGCATCAATGGCAGTACAAGCGGTTCTATGGGATATGGACGGAGTCCTGCTGGACTCTGAGG
>CALKIA010000523.1 GCA_937988705.1 uncultured Chloroflexota bacterium
GTCGGTGGAACGCTGGTGGGTGTGGACGTTGCTCCGCCACCACACGACGCTAGAATTAAGGTGAATACAACCAATGACACGGTAGCGACGAGCTTGCGAACGGTCAACGTGAGTTCCTCCAGTTTGTTATCTTGTCAGCAACAAGACGTAATATAACATACCTGCCACTGAAAGGGTTGGGCTGTGGAGAAAGTCGTTCAGGAAGTGACGTTGCATGTCCGCTATGCCGAGACAGATGCGATGGGCATCGTTCATCATTCAAGCTATATCGTCTATTTTGAAGAAGGACGCAGCAACTACGCCCGCCAACGGGGCAGCGACTATGCGAGTTTTGAGCGCAACGGTCTCTATTTGACGGTGGCTGAAGTTCATGCGCGCTATGTCAAACCCGCCCGCTACGGTGATCAAGTCATCGTGCGCTGCTGGATCGATGAAATGAAAAGCCGCACGCTGACCTTCGCTTATGAAATTGTGCTGGCCGAAACGCGCGAAACACTGGTTACCGGCTTCAGTAAGCACATATGCATTACACATGAGGGGAAAGTCACAACAATTCCTGATCAATGGCGGCGCTGGGGTGATAACTAGGATTTTGACGCTGAGGCGTATTCACCATATAATCTAATCAAAGTTAGATTAATCGGCACGGAGACGCCTATGGTCACTTATGCTGAACGCCCGTGGTTAAAAAAGTACGATCCAGGGGTGGCTCACACCCTCGATCCCTATCCCGATATTCCGCTCCAACAATTCCTTAGAGAAAGTGCCAACAAATACCCTAAGAACGTCGCTCTCGTCACCAGCGCGCATCTCCCAGTTCTAGGGCGTGTTGCAGCGGAACTCACTTATGAGCAGGTCGATCAAGCGACGGATGCGCTCGCAGCGGCGCTCAGCGATCTCGGTGTCAAGAAGGGTGATCGCGTCGCACTTGTGATGCCAAATACTGCCGCTTTCGTGATCAGCTACTTCGGCGTGCTCAAAGCAGGCGGTGTCGTTTCTGCGACCAACCCGACTTACCCTGCTGAGAAAATGCAGGCGCAGATTAATGACTGCGGCGCGCAAATCGTCATCACGCTCTCTATGTTCTACAAAACGATTAAAGAAATTCAGCCGCGCACAAAACTAAAAACAGTCATCGTTACTAACGTCAAAGAATACTTGCCTCCCATGGCGCGGATACTGTTTACGCTCGCCAAAGAGAAGAAAGACGGGCATTTTCTGGAATCCCTCGCGGCGGGCGATCAGTGGCTGCAAGCGCTACTCACGAAGTTTGCAGGCCGTCGACCTAACGTCTCCGTGACAGGTTCTGACCTCGCAATTTTCCAGTACACTGGTGGTACGACGGGTATCCCGAAGGCCGCTATGTCCGCACACAAAGCGCTCGTCGCCAATACGCTGCAATGTCGTGAAGTCCTGTTGGGCGGCACTAAAAATGGAGCGGCCAGTTCCGAAGTGTTCCTCGGCGCGATTCCCTTCTTCCATGTGTACGGGCTGGTGACGGTGGTGAGCTTCGCCATGACTCTGGGTGCGCGCATCATCCTCGTGCCGAACGCCCGTGATATCGCCGACGTGCTCGACACCATCGATAAGTTCAAACCCACCATCTTCATGGGTGTTCCCGCGCTATACAACGCCCTGAACAACCACGCCGATGTGAAATCGGGTAAAGTCAGCCTGCGCAGCATCCGCGTGTGCATGAGCGGTTCCGCACCACTGCCACCGTCCACGAAGCGTGAATTTGAGGGACTGAGTGGTGGTAAGCTGTTGGAAGGCTTCGGCATGAGCGAAGCACCGACTGCCACCCACGCCAATCCACTGAATGGCGAGAATCGCACCGGTTCAATCGGCCTGCCCTTCCCGGATATGGATATGCGCATCGTCAGCCTGGACGACGGCGTAACCGATTTGCCCGCTGGTGAAGTCGGGGAACTCGTCATGACCGGACCACAGTTGATGGTCGGTTATCATGGCATGCCCACGGAAACGGCCAACACCCTCCGCGAGAAAGACGGTAAGAAATGGTTATACACCGGTGATATTGCCCGCATGGACGACGACGGCTACTTCTACATCGTCGACCGCAAGAAGGACATGGCGCTCATCGGCGGTTTCAACGTCTATCCAAATAATGTCGAAAAAGTGATCGCGGAATTCCCCGCCGTCCTTGAGGTCGGAGTGGCCGCGGTACCGCATCCCGAAAAAGAGGGGCAAGAGGCGCTCAAGGCATGGATCGTGCTGCGCCCGGGACAAACGGCGACCGCAGATGACATTATCAAACACGCGCGCAAGTCGCTGGCGCCTTATGAGTGTCCGACCCGGATCGCATTTGTCGAGGCGTTACCCAAGACTACGGTGGGCAAGACACTGCGTCGCGAATTAGTGCAAATGGAACTCGCCGAGCGCGAAAAATCAAAACCTTAGCTAGCTGACTGAGTGTGGGCTTGCTCACTGCGCTGCAAGTAATGACCTCTGTAGAAGGCGCGGGCAGGCCCACGATTCATATACCACAGCACGTAAAGTGTAACTAACGCGCTGAGCGCCAAACGGCTGTAAACGAGCGTCGATGTCAGGCTCTGACTCGAGTCCAGACCACTGTTGATATCGGACGGTGTGTTCAACGTGGTAATGCTCGTAACCACGGTTACGAACAGCAGGATAAGTACAGCCCCGATCATGACCCCCCGAATCCAGCGCGGACGTCCCAGCCAGGCGCCGATCGCGATTACCAGAAACAGACCACTCAACACCACTTGTATAATCGTCTCGCCACCGGACACCCCTTCTAGCTCACCGCCCACCGCGATTGGCTGCACGGTAGACAATCCGTCAGATGAAGGGATATCGACGCGGCTCAGCCGATATTGGATGAGTAGTGGAGCTGCAATTTGCAGCAGGGGCAAAATCGTAAACAGCATCACGCTCGCCAGAATAGCCAGCGACACGCCGACGGTACGGGGAGGTTTCATCCTTGAGCAACCTTTGTAGAACTATGTAAGTGATGACGATATACTCTATTCAAGCGCTGAATAAGGCCTTTGTTGACAAACGTTAGCAATGCGCTTATGTTATATGATATAATACTGCCATCTCACTGTAGAATTTTGGAGGAGTTATAACTCCAATGAAGCTTCATCGGGTACTAGAAAAATCGTTTGAAACCTTTCAGGAGCAGTCAGCATCCGCGCGGGTCACCTTGCTGCATCCACGCAGTCGCTATCGCTCTCTTCTGGTGGCGCGGTTAATCAACTCCTCCGATTTCTCCGCTTTCTATTATGCCCTTGGGCCGGACGATATAAATCTTTCTTCCTTCCTGTCTGGCATTACGCATGATCTTGCCAATCAACATGCGACGTTCGGTCGGCATCTAAACATGCTGCCCTCCGAGAGCGAAAACGATCTCGATGCGCTCATCAAGACGTTTGCACGGGATGTCGGCGAGTTGAGCGACAAGCCTTTCTACCTGATCCTCGATGAGTATGATCGCAGCGACGAAGCTGATGATATCCAGATGTTCATCGAAAAGCTCACGGCGCGCCTGCCCGATCACTGCAAGCTGATCCTCAACAGCCGCACCCTGCCCCGCTTGCCGTGGGTATCGATGATCGCGCGCGGCGATGCAGTGATTATTGAAGACGAGCAGGTCATTCGCCGTGACTTCTACGAGATTCAGGGCAAAGGCTCCAAAATGTTGGAGGTCTATGCGCTGGGTCCAGGGTTTGTCCTGCTCAACGATCAGCCCATCGACTCGTGGGAAGGTCACCTGCCCCGCCTGCTCTTCTTCTTTGCGCTGGATCGTCCGGTCATAACCCGTTCGGAGATCTGCCAGGCATTCTGGCCAGATCTGGATATGGATCAGGCCGTCAACGTCTTCCATGTGACCAAGCGCCGTCTGCACAAAGCCCTGGACATGGATGTTCTCGTGCATGATGAAGGCTACTACCGCGTCAATCCCGACCTCGACATCTATTACGATGTAATGCAGTACGTCGCGCACCTGATGGATGCGCGCGACAAACACGGCAGCAACACCTTGGCGTCATGGCAGCGCACAATTGACCTATATCGCGGCCCCTTCCTGCAAGGCCATAACGATACATGGATTCTGGATCGGCGGGCAGACTTCCGTACCGGCTACCTCGAAGCCCTGATGAACATGGCGCAGTATCGCCTCGCCGAGAACCGCCCGGAACACGCCCTGTCGCTGTATCAACGCGCCTTGAGCGAAGACACACATCGTGAAGACCTGCATCGCGAAGTGATGAACCTGTTCTCCCAGTTGGGCCGCCGCAGTGAAGCCGCGGCTCATTACCAGCGCCTGTGTGACGACTTCGGCAAAATCGGCCACGTCGTTTCTGAGGAAACAAATCGACTATATCAACAAATCATGACGATGTAAACGAGAATGCCTGCAGCTTGCAGGCATTTTTTCTGCCTGTTATCCTCTGGCTTTAGCGTCTGAGGAGCTGAGACCATGCGCGCCCTACTGCTTGATCATCCCGGTGAACTTGAAAAACTCCGGATTGGAGAAGCCCCGACCCCAGAGCCCGGGCCAGGCGAAATTCGTGTCCGCGTTCACGCTGTCGGGTTAAATCCAGTCGACTACAAACTGGCGCGCGGCGGACATCCGGCGTGGCAGTATCCGTTCATCCTCGCGCTGGATGTTGCCGGAACCGTTGACGCTATCGGCGCTGGGGCTGAGCCGTGGTTGATTGGTGATCGCATCGTCTACCATGGTGATCTGTCGCGTCCGGGCGGCTTGG
>CALKIA010000524.1 GCA_937988705.1 uncultured Chloroflexota bacterium
CCCGCTCTTGCTTTCACCGTGATTCTACGGCATTTGTAAGATACAAGGGACAAAACCGCGAATCCCCCCTTCTCCCCACTTGCGTGGAAGAAGGGGTTGGGGGTTGAGGGGATGGCCCCAGCAGGTCTTGTCCTCACCATTAAATACCTACCCTTGTCAGGAGACCGGGGATAGGGTTGGAACCAGCGGACGCGATAAATCGCGTCCCTACGTAGAGATCGGGTCGTTGACGGTGCGGCGTTACGGCGTCACCGGTTCGTCAAGCAGATACTCTTCGATGTAGTCCACGATCATCCGGTACCACTTGATTGTATTTTCGCGGCGGGTCGTGCCGTGCCCTTCGTTCTCATCGACAAAGTAGCGCACGTCGCCGCCGTTCTGCTTAATGCGCTCCACCATCTGATCGCTCTCCGCCTTGACCACGCGCGGGTCTTTCGCGCCCTGAATTACCAGCAGCGGCGCTTTGATCTGATCGACATAGGTAATCGGCGAACGTTCCACCAGCAGATCGCGATCCTCTTCGGCATCCCCCACCCACGCTTTCATCGAGGCGCGCCAGTGCGGCGGGACGGCCTTGACAAAAGTGATCAGGTTGGCCGGGCCGACGAGGTCGATGCCGAGTGCCCAGTATTCGGGCAAACGCGTCATCGCGCTGAGCGTGGCGAAGCCGCCGAAGCTGCCGCCATACACGGCGATGCGGTTGCTGTCCACCCAGTCCAGCGAGCGCAGATACTTGCCCGCGTGTTCAATATCCTTGAGTTCATCACCACCCCAATCGCGGTGAATCAGCTTCTGGTAGCTGATGCCGTAACCGGTCGAGCCGCGAATATTGGGCGCGAGCACGCCGAACCCCCGTGACAGCAGATATTGGTAGAAGCCATTGTAGTTGTAACGCGCCCGTTCCTGTGCTTCTGGCCCGCCGTGAATCGACAGCACGACCGGAACCGGCCCGGTTACGCCCTGTGGACGGTAGAGCCACGCCGGAATCGTGCGGCCATCAAAGGTCGGGTAATGCACTAGTTCAGGGGCGAACATGTCGGCGGGATCGATGCCGCCGATCATGCTTTGACCGAGCGCCGTCATTACACCCGTCGTCAAATCGAATTCATACAAATTGGTGGCTTCGGTCGGCTGCGCGAACACCAGCGCCAGCTTATTGCCATCCGGCGTCACCACAAAGTTATCGACCACACCGAGCGGCAGATTCGGCAGAGTCAACGCCGCGCCGGTCGTCAGGTTACGCCCGTAGAGCTTGGAAGCGCCATCCTCGTTGACGATCCAGATCAGCACCCGACCGTTCTTCGAGACGGCGATGTTTTCCACATCCCAATCCGGCGTTTCGACCCACTTCCAAGTGCGTTCAGCGAGAGAGTAGAGCGCCAAGCCCTGAAATTCACGCCCGGTATTGGTGAGGATGTACACGCCGCTGCCATCCGGTGCCCACGCCCCCGGAAAGAAGATCACGTCGCCCTCGTGCGGCGTAGCGTTGATTTCTTCGCCGGTCGTCGTGTCGTACAGCACTACATCCTGATTCGTATTGGTGTAGATTTTGGCCGCCAGCAGATAGCGTCCATCCGGCGACCAGGCTACCGGGTACACGCCCCACTCCCCACCCGGCGACATGGCGAACGGATAGATCTTCTCGCCCGTCTCCAGATTGTGAATAACGGTTTCCATGTTTTGCGGTTCGCGCTCATTAGCCGCATAAGCGATCCGTTTGCCATCCGGCGTGAAGGCGTCGCCAATGTAGTGCTGCGCCTGCATAGCCTCAGTGAGCTGCGCGGGCGTGCCGCCGCGCGCGCCGATCTGGTACACCTGATGGAACTCGTCGCCGTTCTGGTCAGCGGTGAACAGAATCGACTTACCATCGGGATGCCATGTGACCGCACGCACGGTGTTATCCGCGTAGGCCGTCAGCTGGTAGGGCATACCGCCGCCCGAGGGAATCGTCCACAGGTTGAACTGCCCGGTCGTATTGGCGACGTGAGCAATCGTCTGGCCATCGGGGGAGTAGGCGATCGCTCCCGTGTACAGGCGGGTCGCGGCGTACTGCTCGAAACGGTATTTCTTCATTAGCACACCCTCATTCAAATAAAATTGAACGCTAAAGTAAAGTCTAGCGCGAAACGAGTGTGAGTCAAGTATGACCTCCGCGGACAGAGATTTTGGTTTTCTCGACTGGGTAATTACAATTGCGCTGCTGCAATACACGTCGTTGGCGCGGGTATACGGGAAGTTTTCGCCCTGACGACGCGGATAACCCAATACTTTCTGCTATTTGAAGAGAAAACCACCTTGACCCCTCAAAGTAATTACGCCTCATTCCCGCTGTCTGTTCATAGTTCCCTCGAACTGGCCAAACTGGCGCGCGCCTTTCCTAAAATAGACGTGATCTTCCGCGAACATGTGGAACGCCAGCCGGTTCCCGGCAGCGCTTTCGGCATCGTGATTGAAAATGAGCTGGTTCATGCGGGTGGCTTTGGCGTTCGGAATGTCACCGATCAGTCGCCGGTCGATCAGCATACTGTTTTTCGGATCGCTTCGATGACCAAGAGCTTTACCGCTATGGCACTGGTCAAACTGCGCGATGAGGGGAAGCTGGAGTTCGATGCGCCCGCCGCCGACTATGTGCCGGAACTCGGCGCGCTGCCCTATCCGACGCAGGACTCCGCGCCGATGACCGTGCGTCAACTGCTCACCATGAGCGCCGGCTTACCGCAAGATGATCCGTGGGCCGACCGTCAACTGGCCCTTACGGAAGAAGAATTATCACAGCTTCTGCTAAACGGGATTTCGTTTTCGAACCCACCCGGCATCAAGTTCGAATACTCGAATCTCGGCTATGCCATTCTTGGCCGCGTTGTGACGAACGTGGCCGGCACGCGCTACCAAACGTATGTGACCCGCGAGATCCTGACACCGCTCGGCATGACCTCCAGCACGTTTGACATCAAGGCCGTCGCCCCTGACCGTTTAGCGATGGGCTATCGCCGCGAAGATGATCAGTGGGTGGAGGAACCGCCGCTGCCGGATGGCGCATTCGCATCGATTGGTGGCTTGTTTACGACGATTGCCGATTTTGCCCGCTATATGGCGTTCCTGTTGTCCGCGTTCCCGCCCCGCGACGACGATGACAGCGCGAGTCCGATCCGGCGCAGTTCCGTCCGCGAAATGCAGCAGCAGTGGCGGCAGCGGGCGCTCAGTTCGACGCGACCCAGTCCTGATCTCCCGGCGCTGGTGCAAGGTGAAGCGTACGGCTATGGCTTAGCGTGCAGTCGCGATTCGGCGCTCGGCTATTCGGTGGCGCATGGTGGGGGCTTGCCCGGCTACGGAACGTTCTATCGGCTGCTGCCGCACTATGGCATTGGTATCGTCGGCTTCTGCAACGCGACCTATGCCTCGCCCCGGCTCGCCATGGAGAAAGCCTACACAGCGCTGCGCCAAACGGGCGGACTCAAACCGCGCACACTGCCAACCGCGCCCGTGTTGCTCACAGTGCAAGCAACGCTCCGTCAGGTCTACGAGACGGGGGATGATACGGCGCTGCAAGCAATCTCAACCGAGTCATTCTTTCAGGACCTGCCGCTGCCCAAACGCCGTGAACAGTTCCAGCGCCTGCGCGCCGATTTCGGCAAATGCCGCTCCGTGACAGCGGTCGAACCGGAGAACGCGCTGCGGGGGCGCTGGCTGATGCAGTGCAGCAAGGGGCAGATCGAACTCTTTGCCACCCTCGCACCCCCCCATCCGGCCAAGCTGCAATATTTGCAGATCACCTCAGCCAAGCGTTTGAGCGCCGCCCTCAAGCCGAGTGTTGCGCAGCTCGTCGCGTTGATCAATGCGTGGGATGAGCAGCAAGCAAAGACGCTGTTCGCCCGCGCCGCAAAACCCGCCGATCTTCAGCGCCAATTTGCCGCGGTGCGCGTCCAATATGGCACGCTCCGCCTCGGCGCAGTGGTCGAAGGCGATGGGCAGACGACCGCCCGCATCCGCCTCCAGGGTCAGCATGGGGATGTCGAGATCAAGGTGATCTACCAACCGAAACCGGGGAAATTCGCCGGGGTGACCTTCCTCAAGCCGCGCGATGTGTTGTTTGTGCCGTAGGGAAGCCTCACCCCGTTTCGCGACACGGCAGTATGTTGCAGCAGTGGTGCGAACAACCAACCTCACCTCCACCCCCGCTCCTAAAGGAGAGGGGAGCTAAAGCATTTAAGTCCCCTCGCCCTTGGGAGAGGGGATTTAGGGGTGAGGTTGAAAAAACCGTTTAATACCCGTGCTGGCGTGTGAAGCGGTTGAGCAGCGGCTGTTTTTCGAGGTAGCGTTCGAGATTCGCCGTAAACAGCGCCGCCGCCCGTTCGTGGTAATTGACCGTGTTCCCGGCGACATGCGGGCTGATGATCACATTTTCGAGATTCCACAGCGGGCTGGTGGCGGGCAGCGGTTCTTCCTCGAACACATCGAGTGCTGCCCCGGCCAGGCGATTCGCCGCCAGCGCTGAGATCAGCGCGTCTTCGTCGACGACCGGGCCGCGGGCCACATTGATGAGCACCGCCGTCTTCTTCATGGCCTTAAACACATCTTCGCCGACCATGTGCGTCGTCTTGACGGTCAGCGGCACGGTCAGCACGAGGAAGTCGCACTCGCTCGCCATTGAGGCGATGGCTTCCGGCGGATAGATACGCGTCGGGATGTCGCCCGATTGATCGCCCGTCCCCGGTTCAGCGTACCCGTCGAAATCTTCGGGGTGCATCACGTCGCGCTTAATTGCCAGCACCTTCATGCCGAGATGATCGGCCATGCGCGCCAGTTCGCGACCAATCGCGCCATAGCCGACGATGCCGAGCGTCTGTCCGCGCAAGGTCTGCGGTGCGAAGATCTTCTGCCGCTCTTTCGGCCATTCGACCGCCCGCTGGAGTTGGAGCATGTGCGGGATTTTGTAGTTGAACGCCAGCATCATTCCCAGACTGAACTCGCTCATGGCGACCGCATGAATGCCGCTGGAGGTCGTGACTTCGACATCCTCCGCCATAATGATCGGTTCTTTGAGCGCGTGGTTCACGCCCGCCGAATGCAGCTGAATCCAGCGGAGGCGCGGCGCTTGCGTCGGATCAGGAAAAGTGCCGAGCGTGTACAGAATCTCCGCGTCCGCCCACGCTTTTTCGGGGACAGTCGGGAAATGTCGTTCGATCCGCAGCCGGGGCGAAATTTCGCGCAGTTCCGCCATAATCGGATCAGAGAAATCCAGCGCCACAATTACGTGGATCGGGTCATTGATATCGGTCATTCGTAGCCTCAACCCCTAACGGGTGTTAAATTTAGCGATCAAAACAACAACTACACTAAGGAGATTATCCGATGGGTTTAATGGATGGCAAAATCGCGCTGGTTTTTGGACTGGCGAACAAGAACTCGATCGCATGGGGCATCATCCAGCGGCTGCACGCTGAAGGCGCGACCATCCTGATCAGCTACGCCGGGGAAGTGCTGGAGAAGCGCGTGTTCCCGCTGGCCGAAGAAATCGGCTGCGATTTCGTCGAACAGTGCGACGTGACCAGCGATGAGCAGCTCGATGCCGTGTTCGCCAAGGTGCAGGAACGTTACGGACGGCTTGATACGCTTGTGCATGCGGTCGCGTTTGCCAACCGCGAAGATCTGGGCGGGCATTTCGTCAACATTTCGCGCGAAGGCTTCAAGCTGGCGCTCGACATCAGCGCCTACAGCTTGATCGCGATGGCGAAGCGCGCTGAGCCGCTCATGACCGAAGGCGGCAGCATCATCAGCCTGACGTATTATGCCTCGGAGAAGGTCATGCCGAAGTATCACGTTATGGCCGTGGCAAAGTCGGCGCTGGAGACGATCACCAAGTACCTCGCCGCCGATCTCGGCCCGAAGGGCATCCGCGTCAATTCGATCAGCGCCGGGCCGATCAAGACGCTGGCGGCGGCGGGCGTCCCCGGCATCCGCATGATGCTCAAGTATTCTGAGAAAGCCGCGCCTTTGCGCAAGCTGGTGCATCAGGATGATGTGGGCAACGCGGCACTGTTCCTCGCGTCGGACTGGGGTGCGATGATCACCGGGGAAATCATGTACGTCGATGCGGGCTTCAACATCCTCGGCATGACGCTCACCGACGAAGACATGGCGGCGCTGGAATAAAGAGCGCAAAGAAAGAAACGAGTCAACGCAAAGACGCAAAGGCGCGAAGACTAAGCCAATATCTGAAAGACTCCAAAACAGGACGAGATATATCTCGTCCCTACGAAAGCGGCGGT
>CALKIA010000525.1 GCA_937988705.1 uncultured Chloroflexota bacterium
CCGGTCACTGGATCGACGGTCAACGGATCATCCAAGAACTTTTGGCGATAATCAAAAGTCGTTCCATCTTCACGACGATAGGTATATAACGGCATTTACGCACCTCAACACAGCAAAGATTTGGTCGACAACCACACTGCATATTACACCAAATCGTCGGGAAAAGTCTATATGGACACGCGGAATCTGATAAATGTCTTACAGAGCGCGCCGTGACTGGAATGAATCTGCTTTGTGAAAGGAGGCTGAAGGCACAACGATTTGCTCTTGCTGGCGACCAGCACAATGGCGCTGCTCACCGCGTTCTTCGGCGGTTGGATCGCGCGCCGACTTGGTTTACCCACCCTCATTGGCTACCTGCTGGCGGGCATAGCAACCCGCAGGAGTTAGAAGCCGCGCGGCAGATTCTCAATCCGGCTCAGCCGCTGTAAAACAAAAAAGGGCGCACCAGAGTGCGCCCCAACTAACGAACCAGCAAAAGACCCTATTCGCTCGCGGTTTCGAGCGTAACCGTGTAGGTCAGGTCGGTGTAGCTGTAATCGGTGAAGCTGACCAGCACTTCGCCATCAGACTGGATGGTGAACTGCAAGCTGAGTCCCCCCACATAACTGCCGCTGCCGGACGCCAGCGTGCTGCCCTGCTGCATCACATTGATATTCGGCGAGCCATTTGCGCCTTGCGTGTCCACGGCCAGATTCAGCGTGACAACCGTGCCTGCCACACCGGTGAAGGTGAGCGAACGGGTCGGATTCGAACCATCGCTCGTAAAGACAACTTCCTGCGCACCTTCATCCAGCGAAGGCAGAATGCCGCGTTCCAGACTCAGCTTGACCGAGCCCGTGCCGGACACTACATCGAGGACGATGGTGTGCGTGCCGGTGCTCGTCAGCACGTAGTCGACGATTTCGGGGTCATTGCGGCGGCCGCTGTTCTGATCCGAGATGAGGGTATAGTTGTACGGGTCGGTGAGGGCAAGGTCGGTATCCACTACCCCGGTGCCTTCCGCATAGATGTTGACGACCTCGCCCATGTTGCCTTCGAAGCTGTAGAAGAAGGTGCCACCGCGTTCGGTGATTTCCAGTTCGACCACATCGCCGTAGGCAATCGGTTCGAGGGCGACCTTGTCCACCGACAGCGTGTATTCGCCTGTCGCCGAGCGGCTGAAGCTGTTCACCTGAATGGTGTACGCGCCGGTGTACGGCAGCTCGTAGGGACCGATTTGTGAGTTGAGTGTACCGCCGCTGTCATCGTTCGACATCAAGTCAAAGCCGCTGTCGTCGAGCAGCGTGAGGTAGGTGTCGAAGATCGGGGAGTTCAAGCGGATGACAACCGAGTCGCCGGCTTCGCCCGTGAACTGATAATCGGCTGCCAGTTCGGCGGTCGTCAGCTCGGCGGTGATCTCCTGCGTGTATTCGATACGCCGCGTCTCAACCGTTTCGACGGAGAGTGTGTACGCGCCGGTCGCCGCGCCGCTGTTGTTGTAGTAGGCGAAGCTTTGCGCAATGATGCGATAGTCGCCGGCTGCGGGCAGCACGATGGTGATGCGCGAGTCGAAGTTGCCCGCGCTGTCGTCATCGGTGTCGATCAGATGGCCGTCGGCATCTTGCAACACCAGATATGGATCAAAGTCTTCCGAAATCAGGCTGATGCGGACGGTTTCATTGGCTTCGCCGCTCAGCGTGTACACAAACGCAGGCTCGCTGTCAGTCAGCGTGCCGTCGATGGTGTCGCCGATGCTAATTGCGCCACCGTCAATAGGATCAATGCGGTCAGAACCAGGCAGTTGAACAGCTTCCTGCGTCGTTTCCGGTTCGGCGGTGACTTCTGTGAGCGGGGCCGGTGTCGGCGTCGGATCGGACTGTGCGGCTGCCGTCATCATGGGCAAGCTCAGGGCCAAAAGAACGAGGATAAGGAGGAGTACCCCATATCGCTTCTGATTGGGCATCGTGTATTCTCCAAAAAGATTAGGCGCAAACTACTTACAACCACTATTCCACATTCTACTCGTGTTTTTCGTGATTGACATCCGTCGTAGGGCGGACGCCGGGTTTTCGTGGGCGGAAAAGTGTGTTACAGTCTGTTTACCTGTCGTGCTAACGAGCGAGAGATGAGATTGATGACCGCATGGGTTGAACAACTGGCCGATTCACTCCGTCCTGTTTTAGATTTGCCGATCGTCCGGCGGACACGACGGAATCATGGACTGGAACACGCGACGATCCATCTGCTGGCCAACCGAATCAAGAATTTGCGCATGGCCGGACGCAGCGACGGCAGCGGCTTTGTCCTGATGGGTGAAGCACCGACCGAAGCGATCGATGCGGCAGTGCGCGATGCGCTGCGCCGGATGCGCGGCGGCGAACAGCAGCTGGCGGTGCATCCCAACTGTGGGACGAATCTCGTCACCACGGGCATGATGACCTCGGCGGCGGCGCTGCTGGGCCTCGCGGGCGCGAATCGCCGCGATGTGTTCAACCGCTTCCCCACACTGATGCTGCTGATGATCGCCGCGTTGATCTTTTCGCAGCCGTTGGGGTTATCGCTGCAAAAGTACATCACGACGGATGGCGACCCCGCCGATCTGGAAATCATCCGCATCACGCGCAGCGAAATGCGGACGCCGTTCAGCGCCAACCCGATCACCGTCCACCGCGTTACGACGCGTTCAACCTGAAACCTACCATCAGGGATACGCGGCGGCGCGTCCCACTCTGGTATTGACGATGACCAAATCCCCTACGTTCTACATCTTTCACGGCGACGACGATCTGCGCATTGAAGAGGAAGTCGGCAAGCTGCGCGCCAAGATCAGCGCCTCGCCGAATGCGGAGCTGAACACCGCCGAATTCGACGGGCCGCAAACGTCCGTCGGCGAAATCCTCAGCGCGGTCATGGCGTACCCCTTCCTGTCGGATAAACGCCTCGTGATTGTGCGCGACCTGCTGGCGTGGATCACACGTAAAGGCGCGGGCGAAACGGGCAAGAAAGCGGTCGAGGCGCTGGTGACAGCCCTGCCGACTGTGCCGGAGTGGGGTCGTCTGATCTTCTGGGAGCGCGACAAGCTCGCCGATTCGAACAAGATCGTCAAACTGGCCCAAAGCGACGAACACGGTTTCGAGAAGCTCTACACCGTCCCCAAAGACAGCACAGAATGGATTCTCAAGCGGGCGCGCGAAGGCTACAATGTCGAGATCGAACCGGCGGCGGCGGTGGCTCTGGCCAGCGTCACCGGCACGGATTTGCGCGGTGCGGATAACGAACTGCTCAAGCTGATCGCGTATGTCAACGGCGAACACCCGATCACCGAGCAGGATGTTGCGCTGCTCACGCCTTACGTGCAGGATGCGAACATGTTCGAGATGGTGGATGCGCTGGCCGAAGGACGCGCCAAAGCCGCCTCCACGCTGATGTATCGCCTGCTCGAACAGCAAGAAGATCCGTTTGCGATTCTGGCGATGATCAACCGCCAGTTTCGGCTGCTGCTCATGGCGCGCGATCATCTGGATCGCGGCGGCGCACCCCGTGATATCGGGTCGGCGTTGAGCGTGCATCCGTTTGTCGGCGAAAAGCTGGCGAAGCAGTCGCGGGCGTTCAATGCCCTGCAGCTCGAACGCATCTACCGCGCGCTGCACGACTATGATGTGAAGATCAAGACCGGGCAGATTGAGCCGAAACTGGCGCTGGATCTGCTGCTGGCGGGGCTGGCAAGATAACCCGCACCACCTTCATTTCCAACCCCTCACCCCCAACCCCTCTCCCACGCAAGCGGGGAGAGGGGAGAGTGCCGCCTGACTTCATCCACTGTAGGGACGCGTTTCTGCGCGTCCGCTGCGACCGAAGGGCAGACGTGCAGCTCTAGGGGGAACGCCGACGTTGAGGTGAGGTATGCGCGGCATTGAAGGCGGACGAAGCTGGCCTCGTCCCTACGATGACAGGATTTTTACGCATGACCGAAAAACTGAGCGGCTATCGCAGCGCATGGCCGACCGACTGGAACGCATTGTTCGGGGTAGAGCGTCCGCTCATTCTGGAGATCGGCTTCGGGCGCGGCGCGTTTCTGCTGCATCTGGCGCGGCGCTACCCGGAGCACAACATCGTCGGGCTGGAAATTTCCAACCGCTGCATGGTGATCGGCGAAAAACTGATCGCGCGTGAGCGGCTGACGAATGTGCATGTCATCCATTCGACGGCGGAAATGGCGCTCAATCATCTGTTCGAACCGCATACGCTCAGCCAGATTTACATTAACTTCCCTGACCCGTGGTTCAAGCCGGGGCATCATCACCGCCGCTTGATGCAGCGCGACACCGTCGATGCGCTCGTGAGCCGCTTGCTCGCTGACGGGTGCTTGTACCTCGCCACCGACATCACCGAGTACGCCGAACTCAGCGCCGATCTGCTGGGCGCGACGCCCGGTTTAAGCAACCTGCTCCCGGCACCGTACGTGCATGAGATGACAGATCGCGTCGTGACTAAGTACGAACAGATTGCCCGCACTGAGGGCCGCACGTGTTATTATTTCGCCTACCAGCGCAACTCATTGGCTGCGCCGCCTGTACCTGTGATCAAGGATTTGCCGATGCCGCATATCGTGTTTACCAGCCCGCTCACGCTTGACCAGATGGCGGAGCACTTTGCGGAGTGGAATGTCGATGAAGGCGACGTGCATATTCATTTTATGACACTGTATCGCGGGCAGCGGGCGCTGTTGTTGGAGGTGCATGTTGGGGAAGCGACCATCATTCAGCATCTGGCGCTGCGCGTGAGCGAACGGGCAAAGCGCGAAGGTCGCGAATACACGATTCAGGTCAGCAGCATGGGGCATCCGCGCGCGACGAATGGCGTGCATCGCGCGGTCGCTCTGCTCGGCGCTTGGCTGATCGGCTTACATCCGGATGCGCACGCGATGATCAATAAGGTGGCGGTGAACGATGACGATGATTAACACAGACCTGACAACCCAACTGCTGCAGCAGTTGGTGCAAATCAATTCGGTCAACCCCGGTTTAGATGACTTAGGGCCGGGCGAGGCGCAGGTCGCCGCCTGGTTGGCCGACCTGTGCCGGGCGTGGGGTCTGGATGTCGAATTGCAGCAGACCGACCGCGACCGCCCCAATGTGATCGCGCGCTGGCGTGGGACGGGCGGCGGGCGCAGCGTGCTGCTCACCGGCCACACCGATACGGTCAGCCTCGAAAATATGCTGGATGATCCGTTAGACGGCCGCATCGAAGACAATCGGCTGTATGGGCGCGGTTCCTACGATATGAAAGGCGGCCTCGCGGCGATCCTCGGCGCGGTTGAGGCGCTGCAGCGCGCCGGCTTTCAGCCGCGCGGTGATATCATCCTCGGCTTTGTCACCGACGAGGAATATCTGAGCGTGGGCATGGATGCGCTGGTTAAAGAGGTGCAAGCCGATGCCGCCATCCTCACCGAACCGACGGAACTGCGGCTGTGTGTGGCGCACAAGGGCTTCGCGTGGGTGAACTTGACCACGCAGGGGCGGGCGGCGCATGGCAGCCTGTATCACACAGGTGTTGATGCCATCGTCCATATGGGGCGCTTGCTCAATGTCATCGAGCGGTTTGAACGCGAGACGGCGCTCAAGACGCAGAATCTGCTGTTGGGGCGCGAATCGATCCACGCCAGCATGATCAGCGGCGGCATTGGCTTGAGCACCTACCCGGATCGCGCTCGTTTGCAGGTCGAACACCGCCTGCTGCCTGGGCAAACCGGCGAGGATGTGCTCAGCTGGTGGCAGCAGCAGATCGACGAAATCCAACGTGAGGATCCGCATTTCACCGCCGAAGTTGAACTGGAATTTCACCGCCCCGGCTACGAGATCGCGCTCGATGCGCCGATTGTGCAAACGGTGGAGCGCGCCGCGACGGCTGCTATGGGCAAAGAGCCGGCGATCTACGGCATGTGGGCGTGGCTGGACTCCGCCATTCTGGGACGCGCAGGCATCCCCACGGTGATCATTGGCCCCGGCGGTGAAGGTGCGCATGCGGCGGTTGAATGGGTCAGCCTCGACGATGTGTTCACGTGTGCCCGCATCATCGCTGACGCGGTGCAGGCGTGGACAGGCTAAAAGTACGCGGCCTTTAGACAGAACATTGACAAATTAGCTCAGCGTAATTCACTGCATATCGATAAACTCATATGAACGATTGATCACTTAACCGTATCTTTGGGGATTCTTTATGCTGCGTCGAACGATCAATGTTCTTCTCGTTGTGAGCCTGTTCCTCGTCCTGTCCGCCTACGTTTCTGTCTTTGCTGCTGCTCGCATCGACATCAACAGCTTTGCTTTTGTCGAGGGTGGTGGCTGCCAATACGTCGCCCTCAGCCTGCAAGTGGTTGACTTGAGCCCGGAGGATCCCGCGCTGAATGTGCAGATCCTCAAGAATGGGTCGCCCGTCGACGGCACGACGGTGAGCGTCTATCCGTCCGGAGCGTTTACACAGGGCTTCGTGGTGGACGCCGTCAATGGCGATTCGATCACGGCGGTTGCCACCCTGTCCGGGCTAAACGCGACGGCGGGGCCGCTCGTCTGCGGTGGTGGCGGTGGTACCGGGGAAACCGGCGGCGGATCGTCCGGCGGCGGTGGTGGAAACACGACTCCCGGTGATGGTCGGCTCAATTTTTCGCCGGATGAATACTACACGCTGTACTGCGCCTTCGATCAACTGGAAATCTGGCGCGGCGTCCCCACGGGGTTGCTGCTGCAAAGTGTGCCGCTGGCTTCGCTGCTCGCACTGTCGGCTGGTCAGGCCTATGCTGCTGGCGGCGGTACGACCATCTTGCGCGACTCTGAGGATGTTTTCACCGTGTACGGGAGTGACGGCAATCTGGCTTCGCAAGCCGGGTCGAAGGCGTTCCTGATGAGCGAGTGTCTCGCGCGTAACGGGGGCACGCCGGAGACAGTTCAACAAGTCGCGCCGCCGGTCGCGGAACCCCAGCTCACTTTTTGCGCGGATCCAGCTACGTTTAACGACCGCTCCTGCTTCGAATCAGAAGAAGCCTGGTGCATCGCGAACAACTACCTGCCGAACGACTGCACCGCCTATAATGTTTTCCGCTGGCTAGGTGCACTCCTTACGGAGGTGTTCCAGTGTGCGATGCTGGGGGCGTTGGGGCTGATCGGCGTGGTGTTCATGGCGCCACCTAATCAACGCGGTTTCAAGCAGCAGGTGCGCGCCTTCTTCGCGCGGCTCACAAAACTGGACTGAGGCTAAAGCCTGCTTCCAGTTGGCGCGCTTCCGTTGTGGGCGACTCGTTGTGGTCGCCCGAACGGATGCCCGTAGTCGTGTTCGAGTTGTCAGCCGCGTCGGATTTCTTACCTCTGCGCGCGTCTTTAGCCAGCCAATCAGAGTAAAAACACCTGCTGAGCTCCATCGGCGATCTGCCTTTATTGTAAAAACATCCGGTATTCTTCGACTCACTATTGACGCTCCAGAAATTTTTCTGCATAGTAAACAGATTGTTCCCCTGCTAATCGTTGCCAGAATTTTCGCCGCGCGGTATCTGTTTGCGGCTATTGGATGATTGGAGTCTATCCAGTATGAATCATGTTGATTTAGGCCGTCCGCGCACCCCGCGCCAATTTCTACGTCTGTTCCTGACGGGTTTTGCGATGGGATCTGCCGATATCGTGCCGGGAGTTTCCGGCGGAACTATGGCCTTTATACTTGGAATCTACGAAACGCTGCTGAACGCGATTAAGTCGTTCGATCTCACAGCGATCCGTCTGGCAGTTTCGTTCAAGTTTCGCGAATTCTTCCAGCACGTCCCCTTCGGCTTTTTGCTGGCGGTTGGTTTAGGTATTCTCACGGCGATTTTCGCGCTCTCCAATCTCCTCGGTCATGCGCTCGAAGATTATCCCACCTATGTGTTCGCTTTCTTTGGCGGGCTGGTGCTGGCGTCGATCATTTCGGTCGGAGCCAAACTCAAGTACACGCCGGGGGTGATCGGTACGATGGTGTTCTTTGCCCTCGTGGCCTTCGTTGTCGTCGGTCTGCAGGAAACCGATAGTGCGGATCACGGCCCGATCACGTTGTTCATCAGCGGCGCGATTGCCATCTGCGCGATGATTCTCCCCGGAATTTCTGGTTCATTCATCCTGCTGATCCTCGGCCAGTACCGATTTGTGCTGGGAGCAGTGCGGGCACTCGATATTGCCAGTCTGGTGGCGCTGGCGTTGGGCTGCCTCGTGGGGATCGTCGCGTTTTCGCGGTTGCTGAGCTTTCTGCTCAAGCATTACGAGCAGCTGACCATCGCGGCGCTGGTCGGGTTCATGATCGGATCACTGCGCACAATCTGGGATCGGTCGACGGCGGGTATCGAGACGATGCCGCAGTTCGGCGCGAGCGAGCTGGCGCTGACGGTGGGGTTGGTCGTGGTGGGTTTTCTGCTGGTGAGTTTCCTTGACCATCTCCAGTCAGGCAAGAACCCGATCTTCGCGCTCGTGTGGCGGCCTAATCGAACCGTCCTGCCGGTCGAAGCGGAATAAGCTGGCGCGGCACTCCTAAATGGTTACTGTAGGGAATGGGGGCAGCATTCCCCTCTCCCTACTCCGCCTCACTTATTCCGCATCCGCGTAATCCCGGCGGCGTCGTAAACCCCGACTAATCATCCATAGCATGCTGCTGATCAGCACGAGGGCGACCACGATCACCGTAAGCTCCTGATACTGTTCGATGAAGTGAATCACATCTCTCCAGTTTTCCCCCAGCAGCAGCCCGGCATAACCGAGCAGGCCGCTCCAGATCGCCGAACCGAGCGCGGTGTAAAGCAGAAATTTGGGCAGCGGCATCTTCTGCGCTCCCGCGGGCAGGGAGATGAGGCTGCGTACAAGCGGCAGCAGTCGTCCGAAGAACACGATTCCCGCCCCGTACTTTTCGAAGAATTGCATTGCGCGGTCGTACTCGCTTTCCGATACGGTAATCCATTGACCATAGCGGCGCAGAAAATGGCGCACGACCGTGTCGCCCAGCACCATGCCGACATAGTACAGTACCACTGCGCCCAGTACCGACCCCAGCGTCCCGGCAAACCACACGCCGAGAAAGCTCATTTTGCCCTGTCCCGCCACGAAACCCGCGAACGGCATGACCAGTTCCGAGGGGATGGGCGGGAAGATATTCTCTACCAACATAATCAAGGTGACACCGGGATACCCCAGCGCAAAAACCAAATCCTGAATGAAGGCCGCAAGCTGATCGAGCAGGCCGGACATACAAGTCCCCTTCGTATGAATTCACACGCATGCTTGTACAGCACTGCCCCGAATTTTCCTCATAAGCGTTTATTTATTTGTCATCGCTCGTGAGAATATCAGGATTGTTTGGTGAATTACCCGTCATGTACAATGAGATCAAGGCGTTTTCGTGAAGGTTGCAGAGGAATTTCAGGTATGACTTTCGGCATCGATTTGATCGAGGCAATCAAGACCGTCGGCTTGATCGGTGTATTCATTGTGGTCTTTGCTGAGTCGGGGTTGCTGATTGGCTTTTTCCTGCCGGGGGATAGCCTGCTGTTTACCGCTGGTTTTCTCGCTTCACAGGGCTTCTTCTCGTTCCCTGTTCTGGCGCTTGGCTGCGGTATCGCGGCGGTCTTAGGAGACAGCGTCGGCTATACGTTCGGTCGGCGGGTGGGACGGCGTTTGTTCGAGCGCGAGGATTCAACCCTCTTTAAGAAAAAACATCTCGCCGCTGCTGAGGCGTTCTATGAAAAGCATGGCGCGAAGACGATTGTGCTGGCTCGTTTCGTGCCGATTGTGCGCACCTTTGCCCCGATCGTCGCGGGGATGGGTGATATGGAGTATCGCAAATTCGTGACCTATAATGTTGTCGGTGGGCTGCTGTGGGGCGTGGGCGTGACGGTCGCGGGCTACCTGCTCGGCAGTGTCATCCCCGATGTAGACAAGTACCTGCTGCCGATCGTTATTGTCATTGTATTCGTGTCGCTGCTGCCGAGCGTCTACCATGTCCTCAAAGACAAGGAAATGCGCGA
>CALKIA010000526.1 GCA_937988705.1 uncultured Chloroflexota bacterium
GACGGCCATGCTGGCAAAGGAGGACGAGGCATGCCTCGTCCCTACAATTAAAAACCTACCCCTGACAGCATACCCCCCCTCCCAACGTCGCTCCTCGCTGAGTTGGCGACAGCTCATAACCCATTACAAACAGCAGCTCATCGCCTGTGACTTCTTCACCGTCGAGACCCTGTTTCTGCAAACGCTGTACGTGGTCTTTTTTATCGAGCTTGGCACGCGCCGCGTCCACTTCGCCGGTTGCACCGCTCATCCCACGAGCGCGTGGGTGACGCAGCAAGCCCGGCAGTTCGTCTGGGCAATCGATGAACACAAGCCACCGCTGCGCTTCCTCATTCACGACCGCGATACCAATTTCTGCAGTTCATTTGATGCAGTTTTCGCAGCGGAACAGATCAAGATCATTCGCACGCCGGTTCGGGCTCCCAATGCCAACGCTTACGCTGAGCGTTGGGTACGAAGCGTCCGTGAAGAGTGTTTAGACAAACTGCTCATTCTGAATGAAGCTCATCTGCGACGTGTCATGCGAGACTATATCGATTACTATAACAACGCTCGCCCTCATCAGGGCATCGGGCAGCAAACCCCAGTGCCACAACCAGAACGAAAGCAAGCCTGACCCATTCACTATCGCAGCGTCTTGGGCATCATCAACGATTACTATTACGACGCCGCGTAGCTCCGTTTCTCTCGTAACCGGAGTTTTTTTGGGCTACGGGCACAGCGTGAAAGGGCAGTACAGTGGCAAGGCACGCCCCTAAACCTTTGTATGCCGGGGAGGCACTATGAAGACGGACATTCTGATACTGTCAGACTACTCTTCTTCATAGTAGCAGACTCCTACAGTCTGATGTAGTGCTGTTCTGTTACGCAAGAAATCAGAGATTTTCCGTGAAGAATTAAGGCTTTTTGCGGACACCTAAACAGGATTCGAACATTGCTTAAGCAAGAAAAAACCTTTGAGATTTGTCTCAAAGGTTTTTCTTCTCTTAGGCTGAGGGACCTGGATTCGAACCAAGATTAATGGATCCAGAGTCCACTGTTCTACCATTGAACTATCCCTCATCAATGGCGCGTATTGTAGCATGCGTCCCTCGCTCGATCAAGGCTGATTCTCGCGTATTCTCGCCAGACTTTGATCGATGCGTTGATTGATGCGTGAGCCCCCGAGTATTTTAAGGATTTCGTAGAGATCCGGCGTGTTGGTGCGCCCGGTCAAGGCGACGCGAACAACCATCATCACGTCGCCGAAGTGACCCTTGAAGCCTTCCGGGGTTTTCTTGAACGTTTTCGCGTCGCGGGCAAAGCCGAGCGTTTCCCCGAGTGACCGCATTCCGTCGAGCCACGCTTCTTTCGTGGCCGCCGAGTCGAATTGGAACACGCGCGCCAGAATCGCCGCAATCACGTCCTGATGATAGGCGGGCATAGGGAAGTTGGCGGCGATGCTCTCCGCATACAATTCATCGAAGAAGAAGCCGCACGCACGCTCAATATCCGACCAATTCACGATGTCCTTGCGCGGCGCTTGCCCGGTGCGTT
>CALKIA010000527.1 GCA_937988705.1 uncultured Chloroflexota bacterium
CGGTCAAAAAAGCGACCCGGTCTTTGATGTCGACGATATAGTCGCCATCCGGCTCTTCGGCGTCCACGCTGTCGCCGCTGCTTTCTTGCAGGCGGCGCACGATTTGCGCGAATTTGGCGTACAGGTCGGACGGTTCATCCGCCTGACCGGAGATGATGAGCGGGGTACGCGCTTCGTCGATGAGGATGTTGTCCACTTCGTCGACGATGGCGTAGAACAGGTCACGTTGGGCAAGCTGGGCCGTATCCGAGACCATGTTGTCGCGCAGATAGTCAAACCCAAATTCGTTGTTCGTGCCATAGGTGATGTCAGCGCGGTAGGCTTCGGCGCGCTTGACCGGGCGTAGATTCTGGAAGCGGGCATCGTCGGATGGGTAAGTCGGGTCGAAAATGAACGACCCCGCATTCGGGTCGCCGGTGCCACTGTTCTGAATGATGCCGACTTTCATGCCGAGGAAATCGTAGATCGGCCCCATCTGCTGAACGCCGACCTTACTCAAGTAGTCATTGGGCGTCACCAAATGCGCGCCCTTACCTTCCAACGCATTCAAATATAACGGCAGGGTCGCGACGAGGGTTTTCCCTTCGCCGGTTTTCATTTCCGCGATGCGGCCTTCATTGAGCACCATACCGCCGATCATCTGTACATCGTACTGGCGCAGGCCGACGGTGCGGGTCGACGCTTCGCGCACGACTGCGAACGCTTCGGGGAGAAGCGCCTCCAGCGTTTCGCCACTGGCAATGCGGCGTTTGAATTCGTCGGTTTTGCCGCGCAGAGCCTCATCGCTCAATTTCTTCAGTGTAGGCTCGAAAGCGTTGATCTTATCAACGACCTGTCGATAACTGACCATGGCGCGGGCAATAGGATCGCCAACGACCTTCTTCAGCAAATTGTTGAGCATACCAGCCTCAGTTAGATGGGTATACGTTCGTCAAGCACGGCATTATAACACAGTGGTGTCAGCAACCCGTTAGAAATTCTGCCGTGCCGCCGCGTGTCCCCGGTTTGGAGTCGCCCTGAAGAGTGTGTATGATCCATCCTCTTCCAGCATAATGCCGATACCACGAGACACGCAAAGGGGAAACAGTCCTATGGAACAGCGGCGCATGGGGCGGACCGGCCTTAAGGTGAGCACCCTGTGTTTGGGGACAATGACGTTCGGTTGGTCGGCGGATGATGCGACGTCGTTCGCCATCATGGATCGGGCCGTCGGAGCCGGGATTAACTTTTTTGATACTGCGGATATTTATTCGTACTGGATCAAGGGCAACAAGGGCGGCGAATCCGAAACGATCATCGGGAAGTGGCTGAAGGAGCGCGCCGTCGCCCGTCATGAGCTGATCCTCGCCACGAAGGTGCGCGGCCCGCTGTGGGCTGGCGCGAACGGGCAAGGCCTCAGCCGGGCACACATCGTCAAGGCGGCGGAGGACAGCCTGCGCCGCTTGGGGACGGATTACATTGATTTGTATCAGGCACATTACCCCGACGATGAGACACCGCTGGATGAAACGCTCGCCGCCTTCGATCAACTGGTGCGTGACGGGAAAGTGCGCTATATCGGCGCGAGCAATTACCCGGCATGGCTGCTCATGAAAAGCCTGTGGGTCAGCGATGTGAAGCACCTCACGCGCTTTGACTGTTTGCAGCCGCATTACAGCTTGCTCCATCGCTCGGAGTTTGAACGCGAGCTAGAGGCGGCGTGCATCGATCAAGGGATCGGCGTGATTCCGTACAGTCCGTTAGCGGCGGGGTTCCTGACGGGCAAATACACGCGCGCGAACCGCGACCCCGACACGTCGCGCTCGGAAAGTGGCTTAATCAAGCGGTTGGTGGATGACGACCATGCTTACACCGCGCTCGACGAGGTGCGGCGCATTGCTCAAGCTCACGATGTGCCAATGGCCCAGATCGCGCTGGCGTGGATGCTGCATCGACCGGGTATCACCAGTCCGATCATCGGCGCCCGCACGGTTGAACAATTGGAAGAAACCCTCGGCGCGATCGGCGTGCTGCTGGCTCCCGAAGAGATCGCCAGTTTGGAAGGCTTGACGGACAAGTTTTAAGTGCTGCATCCGATTGCTGATTGCCGTTGTAGGGGCGGGGCAGTACCTCCGCCCAGAGCGGGTGACCATGTAGCGGTGCCCCTACAATGTAGGCCGAGCCCTTAAGCAGCATCGACGGGACGAAGCGGCAGGCGGACAGTGAATGTCGTTCCCCGGTCGATCTCGCTCCGCACGCTGATTTTCCCGTGATGTTGCTCGACCGATT
>CALKIA010000528.1 GCA_937988705.1 uncultured Chloroflexota bacterium
GTGATCGCCAAACCGATCAGCTTGCGCAGGACCAATCCGATCCAGTCCGGATTATTGGTCGGCCACAGCAGCCACAGATTGCGCGTGTTATCGCACAGCAACCGCGAATCGCCTTCCGAGGTGAAGCAGCTTACGGTCAATGGCGTATATTCCCACGAAATCGGCAAATTGAGCGCCAGCAGGCGATTCAGCACTTGTTCGATCTGCGCGATAGCGACGGTCGTCTCGACCAACGGATTCGGCTCGGCGGTGGGCGCGGGCGTGGGCGTCGGTTCGAGCGTCGGTTCAACCCCCTGCGCGCCAAAACTGGCGTCGCCGGTCGCCTCGACGGTCGCTGCGGGCGTCGGTTCAAGCGTCGGCGTCGCCGTCGGGATCAGCGGCTGAAGTTCACCGCTGTTGACGACATCGTTCGCCGCCGCGACCACCGCCGCCCGCAGCGAGGGGTCATCAAACAACGAGCGGGCGATCTGGAGCGAGTCGGCGTTCAAAACAAGGGATAGAATAATGCCAATCAGCAGCGAGAACATGGTGATGCGGCGCTTGTACAGTTCAGTGAGCTGATCCATGCGCTGATCAAACCACATTTCGAGCTGCGCCTGCGCTTCATCCAGAGTGCGCGCCGAGGTAACCAGCACTTTGACCGCCTTGCGGAAGGTTTCTTCGTTGACGTAGCGCAAGCCTTCGAGGAGCGGCATGACGCGGCTGCCCTCCTGATTGTTCAGGTTGAGCGCCTTGCGCCGCGCGTCGATCTGGTTGTAAACCTTCTGCAATTCGTCGCGATCCGACGGATCGCCGAGCTTATAGATCTCGCGCTGAAATTCCTCAAACGTGAGCGATCCCCCCGGCAGCAGATCGACCATATGCGCCAGACGGTCGCGTTCTGCGCCTTCCAGCACACTGTCGACGACGCCATAGAGCGGCGCAAACAGGGTGAGCGCGGCTTTCTCGGCGAGAATGTCGGTCATCACTTTGGAGAAGATTTTCGGGTCAATCCATTCGACGCGGTTGAGCGAGGCAGTTTCCCGCGCGGTTTCCTGCGCCTCGGCCATCGCCTGGGGATTCCGGCGCACGAGATTCGTGAGGAAGCGCACCGACTGTTCCCAGCGCGACCAGCCTTTCGGACGCGAATCGACCAGATTGATCAGCGGGTGATGCAGAAATAGGTCTTTGACCTCCGGATCGCTGAGAATCGCATCCAATCCCTGCTTGAGGTGGCGAGCACGGGTCTTGAAGAGGTAGGCGATGATCGTGTTGAGCGTCGTGGCGATAATGCTCAACAAACTGTAGACAAAGATCAAGCCGACTGCGACTTCTATGATGCCTAATCCGGTCATGGCGTCTCCCCTATTCGAGCGCAGAGCGTTGTACTGCATAGTCTAGCACGTTTCATTTCAAATCAGTCGAATATCGCACAACCTGCTGCACGCTGCTATAATGCACACCGCTGTCAGCACATTGCTGTAAAACGAAAGCAACTGCAAGGAGATTACGCTTATGGCGTTCGACAAAATCGTCGTGCCGTCCGAGGGTGTGAAAGTCACAGTCGAGAACGGTAAGTTAAATATGCCGGACAATCCCATTATTTGTTATATCGAAGGGGATGGGATCGGCGGAGACATCACGCGTGCCAGCAAACGCATCTGGGATGCCGCTGTCGATAAGGCTTATAACGGCAAGCGCAAAATTGCGTGGATGGAAATTTACTGCGGCGAAAAAGCGGCGGATCTGTACGGTGGGAACTACATGCCGGAAGAGACGTTCGAAGCGCTGCGCGAGTTTAAGGTCGGCATCAAAGGCCCGTTGACGACACCCGTCGGCGAAGGCTTCCGCAGCCTGAACGTCACGCTGCGTCAGGTGCTCGATCTGTACCAGTGCGTGCGTCCGGTTCGCTGGTATAACGGCGTCCCCAGCCCGCTCAAGCGCCCCGACGAAGTTGACGTGGTGATCTTCCGCGAAAACACCGAAGATGTGTACGCGGGGATCGAATACGAATCGGGCTCGGAAGAAAACGCGAAGCTGGCGAAGTTCCTGCGCGAAGAACTGGGCGCAGAATTCTTTGAAGACGCGGGCATCGGCATCAAGCCGATCAGCGCGTTCGGCACGAAGCGGCTGGTGCGCGCGGCGATCCAGTATGCGATTGATCGCAAGCGCAAGAGCGTCACGCTGGTGCACAAAGGCAACATTCAGAAGTTCACCGAAGGCGCGTTCATGAAGTGGGGCTATGAAGTCGCGCGCGAAGAATTCCCCGAAGAAACCATTTCGTGGGATGAAGTCGAGAAGAAGCACGGTGGCAAAGTCCCGGCGGGCAAAATCCTGATTCAAGACAGCATCGCGGACATCATCTTCCAGAAGATGCTGCTGCGGCCGACCGAATTTGACGTACTGGCGACCCCCAACCTCAACGGCGATTACCTGTCGGATGCGGTCGCGGCGGAAGTCGGCGGCGTCGGCATCGCCCCCGGAGCGAACATCGGCGACGAAGTAGCGCTGTTCGAAGCGACACACGGCACCGCGCCGAAGTACACCAACCTCGACAAGGTGAACCCCGGTTCGCTGCTGTTCAGCGGTGTGATGATGCTGGAATACATGGGCTGGGAAGAAGCCGGCGCGCTGATCACCAAGGCGTACGAAAAGACGCTCGATCAGAAGATCGTCACCTACGACTTCGCCCGCCAGATGGACGGCGCGACCGAGGTCAAGACGAGCGAATTCGCGACCGCCGTCATCCGCAATATGGATTAAACCACGTTCCCGCGCCGGATCAGCGGTGTGGTACGACAAGTTTTCCAAGTTATCCAGCCGGGCGCACAGTTGTGCGCCCGGCTGATTCAAAATCCCCGGTTCGCAGAAGTGGTGTATAATCCCGTGCAACATTCTATTCGCTGCGAGGTAAGGAAAATCAATGGCGAAAAGCATCCTGATAGTTGATGACGACGCATTGAACCGTGAGCTACTGCAAACCGTCCTCAAGCGTGCTGGCTACACCGTCCTACAGGCGAACAGCGGCAAATCGGCGATTAGTTTGGTGGAAACAGAAATCCCGGACTTGATTCTGCTGGATGTCCGCATGGTGGGCATGTCCGGCTATGAAGTATGCAAGTATCTCAAAGGCAACCCGCAGACGAAAGCGATCCCGGTCATCATGCTCACCGCCTATGATGAGAAATCCGGCGAACGCGAACGCGCCGACGAAGCAGGCGCCGATGATTTCTTCCCGAAAATGCGCGGATGGCAGCTGCTCATCGAGCATATTCAGAGTTTGCTCTGAGTTCGGGCGGTTAGGAAACCTCCGTGTCCTATCGAACGCCTAAAAATCGAGGCGGGCTGCCGGGTCTGCTGGTTTTTGTGCTGGGCGCGGCCCTGATCTTCGCCGCCTATTACATCTGGCAGGGAACGGCTACGTTCATCCGCACGGGCGGCATGGGCGTCCTCGAAGCGACCGAGCAGGCGCGAATGGTCAGCACAGCGACCGCCGTGCGCGTCACGCGTCTCGCCACCGAAGCCAATGTCGTAGTGCGCCCCAGCGCGACCACTCAGCCTGAATGTCAGGATTTTCGCGTGATTGTGCCGAACGCCATCGTACGCGAACTGCCCGCCCCCAATGCACCGGTGCTCACCGGGCTAACGCAGGGAACAATCGTGTGTGTGCTGGCCCGGGAAACCGGCACTGAGTGGTATTCCATCGATCAAAACCCGGATACCCGCCGCGCCGAAGTCGCGTACATGCACGAAACGGTGATCGAAGCAGTCAATCCGACGTCAACGCCGAGTATCACCCCAACGCCGTCGAACACTTTCACCGCGCTGCCCACGGTCACCAATACACCAATTCCCAGCGCCACCGAGCTCGCACCGAGCGCCACCCGTGATCGGCGCACCCTCCTGCCGAGCAGCACGCCGATCCCGACGATCACCCCCACGCCGAACACCATTCAAAACGCGTAGGCGAAATCAGAACGAGGCACCACTTCGGCCAACTTTCACGATACGGAAACAACGGACATGCAGAAGCGTGTCTCTACGATCCAGCAATGTAGGGACGTCCTTCTGGGCGTCCGCTCCTACCCCTCTCCCAAGCAAGCGGGGCGAGGGAGGAAACCACCACTACTGTATCCTTCCGAACGTAACTCTACTGAGCAATCATGGTTGGCAGGGAAATAAAAAGGACGAGGGGTCGCCTCGTCCTGCACATGTCAACTGG
>CALKIA010000529.1 GCA_937988705.1 uncultured Chloroflexota bacterium
CGAGCAGGTTGACCGTCGTATCCGCATTGGCCGCCGCGGCTTCGATGCCCGCGCGTACGCCCGTGTAGAATTCGCTGGCGTCCAGCCACAGCGCGCCGATGGTGATTTCTTCCGGCAGCGGGGTTGCTTCTGCGCCGCTCTGACCATCGATCCATGCCTGCACGGCTTCCGGCTGATCTGAATAGAAGTTGCGCGGGGTCATATTGTAGATGACGCCGGGGCTCGGTTCGCCCGCAATCGCCGCCATCGCCAGATCAAACGCCGTCTGACCGAAGTCTTGCGCGATCATGGCATTGATGTACTTGACAATCGTGCCTTCGATCAGCAGTCCGGCGGTCGTCGGGGAAATATCGTGACCGAACACGACCACCTGCCCACCCAGACCCGCCAGCTCAATGGCCGCCGCCGCGCCCGCCACCATGTTACCCGCTTCGCCATAGAATGCGTCAATTTCGGGATGGGCCGTCAGCATATTCGTCGCGACTTCTTCCGCGCGGTCGACTTCCAACGCTTCCTGATTATCCACAATCGTTGCGCCGGGGACGAGCGCGAGCAGAGCTTCCGTAAAGCCCGCGATGCGCTGCTGGCAGGCGCCATAGCGTTCGCACGACACGACTGCAATCACCGGATCGGTGACGCCTGCCGCCACGAAGTATTCGCCCGTTGCCTGACCGACGCCCGAACCTTGCTGGAAGTGATCGCCGGTGATCCACGTATAGACGAGGCGTTCAGCATCAGCCTGCGCGATACAGGTGTTGTAGCAAATGACCGGAATGCCCGCCGCGTTCGCTTCTTCGATCAACGCGACCGACGACGTCTCGGAGACCGCCGACATGATGATCGCATCCACGCCCGCGCCAATCAGCGTTTGCATCTGTTCCGCTTCTACCGCGGCGTCACCCTGACTGTTGTTGCCCAGCAGGTTGACCGTGGTATCAGAATTGGCCGCGGCGGTTTCAATCCCCGCGCGCACACCCGTATAGAACTCACTGGCATCTAGCCACAATGCCCCGATAGTCACTTCCGTCGGCGCATCCTGCGCAAGCGCGGGACTCACCACAAGGAGCAGCAAAACGATCAAGATCAATAGTTTCTTCATGTTTATCACTCTTCAAATAGTAGGTCGAATACGCTGCGAAAAGCCGAAAATGCCTCTCAGGGTGCCTCTGCCCTGTTGTTCTAGCGGTCGTCTGCCCTCCTGCTGAATTCCAGACCCAACTTGCCCGGACTGAGTATGTTTTGGGGGTCGAGCGCCTGTTTGACGCGTTCCAGCACTGGCATGCTCGATCCGAGGGCGGCGCGCACGAAATCCCGGCGTGCCACGCCCACACCATGATGATGGGAGAGGGCCGCGCCCGTTTCGAGACACACCGTCATTGCCGTCTGCCAAATCTGGAGCAGCGACGCCTCGGCGTCGGCGTCGTTGGCACATTGACCGAGCAGAATCAGATACAGGGAAGTCCCCTGAGGGTAAGCATGGGAGAAATGCGCCAGTACCTCATCAGCATAGGGCGCGAGGGCTTGGGCGAGACGCTGTTGTGTCTCCTCGATCCCATCCCAGAAATGCGCCACTTCGATCGTTTCCGCGAGTCCGCCGGGCGTCTTGAGGATGTTCTCAACCGTCGAAAAATCGAAGCGGCGCTCCATCCACTTTTCCACCGCCACCGGCCCCAGCTCCTGCGCGCCATAGCCCGCCCAGATCGCTTGAGCGACGCTGTATTCGGCTTCCGCGATGACTTGTTCGCCCTCAAAACCGATGAACATGGCGCATTGGTTGAAATTGGGGTCTTTCATAGCGTGGCGGGACTCAACTACGTTGTAGAAGCGCAGCAGGAACGGCTTTAGGCCGCGCTGCATCACTTCGCGCATCACGGCGACGCCCTCTGTAAGGTTGTCAAAAGCGAGCGTTTGGAAAATACGGTGGGGAGACTGGCGGAAGATTTGCAGGGTGACCTGCGTCACCACGCCCATAGTGCCTTCAGCGCCCATGAATAGATGGCGCAAATCCGGCCCGACGGCCATGCGCGGCCCCGTCGCAAACTGGATGATCGAGCCATCGGGCAGTACCACATCAAAACCGACGACCAGGTTTTCGATGCCACCCCACTTGGAGGAAAATTGCCCCGTAGCGCGCGTGCTGATCCAACCGCCTGCTGTTGACCGATCCAGCGACTGGGGCGAGTGATTGAGCGTGTAGCCCCGGCGATTCAGTTCAGCTTCGAGAATGTGTCCCATCTTGCCGGTCTGCACGGTGACGGTGAGGTTGCGCTCGTTGATTTCCAGCGTGCGATCCAGCAGCGAGAGATCGAGCGTGATGCCACCGGTGAGCGGCAGCGGCGCGCCGGTGACCGACGATCCTGCACCCCACGGCGTAATGGCGATCCCCTGACCATTCGCCCAATGCAGCAGCTTGGGAATTTGCTCAACCCGGGCCGGGCGCACCACAACTTCTGGTTTTAGTGGCGCTTTTCCCTGATTCCGCCATTTGGCGGCGACTGGCCACCCGTCATAGGCGAATTGCTTGAGCACGTCTTCACCATCAAAAACGCTGTCGGCATCTAGGAAAATCTTCAGCGCATCCGCCAATTGGGTCATCGGGTTCACCCCTTTCACTGTGCGGCAATATACCACAGCTCAATCGTATCTGTCAACAGATTTTGCTCATTTAAAGCCTATATGAGCAAATACACGTTCAATAAATTGATTATTGCGCAGAACTATGGTAGAAATGAGGCATAATGAGCAATTGACTATAGAGGGATTGACCGAACATGGATTCGCGCACCGGCAAGAAAATTCGGATGGGACGGCTGTTCGACCCGCTCAGCCAGCGCAGCTTGATTCTGGCCTATTCGCATGGTGTATTGATGGGCGCGAGCGCCGGTATGCAGTCGCTGGCAGAAATGCGCACCCGCATCGACGCTTTGCGGCTTGCCAACGGGCTGATGATCACACCCGGCATGGTGAAATATCTCGAAGATCAGTTTGTGGGCAAGGATCGTCCGAGCCTCGTCATTCACATGGATTGGCAGAGCTACAGCCGCAGCATCCTGCCCTATGAGGAAGGCTCGGCGGTCGAACTCGCCACCGTTGAGGATTTGCTGCGAGCGGGCGCAGACGCTCTCATGACGTATCTGTATGTCGGCCATCGCGATCCCGAAAAAGAAAAACTGGAAATCGAACGCAACGCGCGCCTCGCTCGTGCCTGTGATCGACTAGGACTCGTGCTCATTATTGAGCCACGCAGCGCGCGCGAAAAATACGAGCCGACCGACAAAACGGATGTCGCGGTCATGAGTATGTACTGTCGCATGTCCGCCGAAATCGGCGCGGATCTGGTGAAATGCATCTATCCCGGCGATCCGATCAAGATGAAGCAGATCATCGATGAATGTCCCGCACCCGTTATGGTGGCTGGCGGCGCAAAGCGGGAAAGTCTTAGCGATGCCTTGCAGATGGCTGAAGGCTGCATGCAGGCGGGCGCGGCCGGGCTGATGTTCGGGCGCAACATCTACCAATCAGACGACCCACGCGCGACGCTCGCCACCTTTCTGAGCATCGTGCACGAAGGTCGCTCCGCCGCGGACAGCCTGCGAACCAGGCCGCATGAAGGGGACTAGGGTATGAAGTCACTGATCTTGAGTCTCTCCCCCAACACCTCGACTGACCGCGTGTCGGTCGTCGAGCGGTTTGTGCCGGGAGAACCCGCGCGGACAATTCTCAGCTTTGATCAGGCAGGGGGATCAGGCGCCCATTCGACGGGCGTGGTGCAGGAGCTCGGCGGTGAGGCCTGTTCGCTCGTGCTGCTGGGGAGCTACAACGGCGAACGCTGGATTGAAGCGGCCAAACAGCAGAACCTGACCTATGATTTCGTGCGCATGGACGCGGCGAACCGCTCCACTTTTGTACTCATTGATCGCCAGCGCGGTAACGTCGCCGAAATCATTGACCCGGGTCCGCGCGTCGGTCCGGATATCGCCGGACACCTGTTGACACTAATCGAAAAATATCTTGATCATACGGGCATTTTAATCCTGTCGGGGAGCTTGCCGCCCGGTATTCCAGATAATTTCTATGTACAGGCGATTGATCTGGCGCGGCGTTACGACGTCAAAACGCTGGTTGATGCGAGCACTTCCCCATTGAAACACGCGCTCACCGCGCGTCCGTGGGCCATTAAGCCGAATCTTTTTGAGTTTCATCAGATCGTCGGCGTGGAAACCGCCACCGTCAGCGAACATATCGAACAGCTGAGCCGGATCGTCGGTGTGGTGGCCGATGTCGTGCTGCTCTCTCTCGGTCAGGCTGGTTTGCTGGTCGGCACCATAGCGAACGTATGGCACTTAACTGCTCCCGACCAGCGCTTCACCCTACCCGGTTCAAACGCGATCAATACGGTCGGCTGCGGCGATGCACTGGTCGGCGGCTTTTGCCATCAGTATGTACGCAGCGAAGACGTGCTGGAAAGTGCCTGCTGGGGTATCGCCTGTGCCACAGTGACACTGGGGAATTATGGTGTGCCCTCCTGCCCAGTCGATCAAGTGAGCGCGTTGGTCGAAGACATTGGGGTAAGCGCAGTCGCGCCCAAGTCCTAAGTTCGGTCATGGTATCTGTTCGCAGTTACGCTAGAATAAGACTCCCGACCAGCCCATGATTCGCGCCTGACAACTGAGCTCGATTGAAGAACTGATGTCCAAATCTGAACTATCGACCCAAGAGCGGTACAAACGCATTCTGATTCAATTGAATCAGACTGGCCAGATGCTGGTCGAGAATCTCGCCGCCCATCTGGATGTCTCGCCTTCGACCGTCCGCCGTGACCTCACGCAGATGGAGCAGCAGGGTCTGCTCCGCCGCTTTCATGGGGGCGCGGAACTCGTCCAACCGCTGCTGTACGAACCGTTTCGGCACAGCATCAACTTCAGCAATCAGGAAGGCGTACATGCGGACGAGAAGCGCCGCATCGCGCAGGCCGCCGCCGAACTGATCCAGTCCGGCGATACGATTGCGTTCAGCGCGGGGACAACCACCACGCAGATCACCCGCTTTCTCGGACATGTCAAAGACATTACGCTCATGACCAACACGGTCAATGTGGCGATGGAACTTAGCCAACGGCAAGACATCAAGGTGTTTGTGACGGGGGGTTACATCAGCGGTGGCTGGTTTTCGCTGGTGGGCGAAACGGCCATCCACGCCATCCAGACCTTGTATGTCGATAAGGCGTTCGTCGGGCTGAACGGTATCGATGCCGTGAATGGGCTCACCTCGCATTATGTTGATGAAGCGGCCATCGTCCGCACGATGATTCAGCAGGCCCGCCAGAAAATTGTCGTCGCGGATCACTCCAAAATTGGCATTACGGCGCGTTCACGCATTTGCGAAATCGACAAAATCGACATTCTGATCACCGGTCTTGAGACTCCCGACGAACAAGCCGCCGCCTTTGAGCAAGCCGGTGTTCAGGTCATCCGCGTCTAGGCTGGCACGGCTGCCTGAGTGCAGGCGGCGTGTTCTTCCTGAGACGACCGCGCTTGGGGTGTGGTGCGAACCCCGACAAGCGTGACCGGCAATCCGCCCATCACCCGTCACAATGCAGCAGAGTTGTCGCTGCCTTATACTGAGCAGGAATTCATTCCTGTGCAAATTGGGCACGGCCCGCAATTAATACTATAATTCGAACTGTTTGCATTATTGACCACATCAGGGGGGAAAATGCACCATAAGAAGCTAGCTCAGATTTTGGTTGTCGTGTTGTTGCTGGCCGTTGTCTCGGCGCAGGTTGTCTCAGCTCAGGATGCGCTCGGTTCCGAAGCAAATCCCATTCAGGTCTATTTCGTGCCTTCGCAGGAAGCCCAGGCCATCGTCACCGGTGGTGAAATCATGGCGCTGGCGCTCGAAGAAGCGACGGGCTTGAACTTTGAAGTTTTCGTCCCCACATCCTATGCGGCGACCGTTGAAGCGATGTGCGCTGCGCCCGGCAGCTCGATGGGCTTCATCCCGGCGGCGGGGTATATCATCGCCAACAACCGCTGCGGCGTCGAAGTTGAAGCGGCTGCGGTTCGTCGCGGTTGGAATGTCTACTGGGCGGCCTACATTGTGCGCCGTGACAGTGATATCTACACCTTCGGCGATCTTGCGGGTCGTTCCTGGGCCTATCCCGACAGCGCTTCTACCTCGGGCTTCATCGCCCCGTCGGTTGAAATGCAGGCGGCTGGCATTGAACCCGGCGAACGTGTGGAAGCTGGCGGTCACAATCAGGTTGTGCAAGCCGTCTACAGCGGCGAAGTTGAATTTGGTACCACGTTCTACAGCCCGCCCGGCGTTCCCGGCGCAGCCTGGCGCCTCGGCGACAATCCGGAACCTTACGATCTGACGGTTGATGAGTCGCGCCTTGATAGCGAAGGCAATCTGTATGTGGGCGATGTTCGGATCCTCGACGCCCGCGCGAATATTCGCGAAACCGCGCCCGATGTGGTCGATCAGGTTCGTATTCTGCGCTTGAGCGCGCCGATCCCGAATGACACGTTGAGCTTTGGCCCGGACTTCCCGCAGGAACTGCGCCAGCAGATCATCGACGCGCTGTATGCGTTTGCGGAAACCGAAGCCTGGGGCGAATCGATTGGCAGCCAGAATATGTACAGCTGGAGCGGTCTATCCCCGATCGCTGATGCGGATTACGATCCCATTCGGTTGCAGTTTGAAGTCCTCGGCTTGACCGAAGAAGACGTTTTCGGCGGCTGATTCTTGCCGAAAACCCGCTAGCCAAATGTCACCCACGGGCAGGAGGGGCTTCCTTCTGCCCGTGCTTCTCTGTACAAGGACGAAGTATGCTCATCATCGAGAACCTCACCAAGATTTATGACAATGGGTTTCTGGCGCTGGATAATATCAGCCTCGAAATCCCTGATGGTCAGTTCGTCGCGATCATCGGTTTAAGTGGATCGGGCAAATCAACGCTGCTGCGTTGTATCAATCGCCTGGTTCAGCCGACGAAGGGACGAATCATCTGGAATGGGGTGGAGGTCACAGCTGCGACGGATGACGAGCTGCGCCAGATTCGCCGCCGCATCGGGATGATCTTTCAGCAATTCAATTTAGTGAAGCGTTCCAGCGTGCTCACCAATGTTTTGGCTGGACGTCTGGGCTATGTCAGCCCCATGTTTAGTTTACTCAATTACTTTCCTGCGCAAGAAAAACAGCGCGCCTTGGCCGCCTTAGAACGCGTGGGCATCGCCGAAAAAGCCTACAGCCGCGCCAGTGCCTTGAGCGGCGGTCAGCAGCAGCGTGTGGGCATCGCGCGCGCCCTCATGCAAAACCCGGAGATGATGCTCGCGGATGAGCCCGTCGCCAGCCTCGACCCTGCGACCTCGCATTCCGTGATGAAATACCTTGAACTCCTGAACCGTGAAGATGGCATCACCATTATGTGCAGCCTGCACTTTTTGAGTCTGGCGCGCGCCTACTCGCAGCGGGTGATCGCCCTGAAAGACGGCAAGATCGAGTTTGATGGCCTGCCCCAGGATATTGATAACGATCGCTTTAAGCAGATTTACGGTGAAGACGCCGTCGAAGTTGAAATTCACTAGGAGCCAACTGTGACTAATCGAACGGAACCCCGTTCACGCAAAGCCCTCCGGCGTCTGCTGCTCCTCATCTCCGCGCTGGTTGTCCTGCTCATTTTCTCCTACGGCTGGACGGTTGTCGGCATTAATTTGGAAGTGCCGCAAGAGCCGTTACGCCAGCAAAACGTCGGCAACGCGCTGCGAGAACTGCTGTCCCCGAACGTTTTCACGCAGGAATACGAAATCAAAAGCGCCACGACGCTGTTTCAGATGGGCTGTCCGGACAACTTCACGCCAACCGAGCCGGCCAGCAGCACTGACCAACCCTATATCATTGTGTCGCCGGGGTGCGGGAACAGCCGCGAAAACGTCACGGTGCAAGGCTTTAATTTCTATCCGAATGCCCTCACACGCGTGAACTGGATCGCCACGGATGGCGAACGGCGCACCCGTGAACACGACGAATCGGGCGAAGAAAACTTCTTCACCCGCGCCGATGGCTCCTTCGAGGTGCAAGTTCAGATTCCCCAGATTCGCGGTTCGCAGGGTGAAACGCACACCGTCGAGGCGCAGGGCCGTTTCCCGGTAGGACTGCCGCGCTTCAGCGATACGACCGGCATCGTCGTCGAAAAAATGACGGAAACGATTCTCCTCGCCTTGATCGCCACCACGGTTTCGATCCTGCCCTCCGCCATTCTCAGCTTCTTCGCCGCGCATAACCTCATGCGTTCCATCCAACTGCCGCTCGGAAATCTGCTGATAATGGTGGTGCTCCTGCCCATTGGTTGGGCGGTGGGAACCACGCTGCTCGAACCCGTCGGACGCTTTCTGTATAACGTGAGCAGCGGCAGTTTAGCGAGCATCGGCGGCGCGATCATTCTGGGCATCGGCAGTGTTGTCACGACGCAGCGGATGCGCCGCGAACCGAGTCAAACCAGCTTAAGCAGTCTGGTCGCCATTCTCAACAGCTTCATCGTCGCGGTGATCGCGGTGGCGTTCATCGGCTTGCTCGGCGGACTGTTGATCTTGCTGAGCAGTGTCCTGCAAACCGGCATCCTCCTTTACATTGGCACCTTCGTCAAATCACTGGGCGAATTGATCGGGCTGCTGCTGCCGATCATTGCCGGGTTGATTGCGGCGTTCACGCTGTCATCGGCGGGCAACGAATTGACGCGCGGCGTGCTCAAACATATCAGCCGCCCGCTCAGTCATCTCGTCGGCGCCGTCCTCGGCCTGATCGCGGGCGCGTTCCTGATGGTGGGCGCAGCCAATATTGGGATGATCGCCGCATGGTTAGGGCTTTTTCCGGCGCTGGTCGCCGCCGGCTTAGCCGGTGCGGTGCTGCCCCAGCTTTACCGCCTGTTGGTGCCACAGCCCGAACCTGTGCTCCTCTGGAATCGGCGCCTGCTCACGGTGTTGAGTTGGATCGGCTCAGTCGTCGGGTTCATCGTGGCGTTTCAGCTCCTGCAAGTCCGCACGGCCATCATCGAAGGGGTTCCGCCGTCAGCCACACCGGCTTATACTGTGCTCGGCGTCGGCCTGTCCGAATATGCGGTCACGGCACTGTTGATCGGGGCGGTTTTGGGCGCCGTCACGGCGGGACTGGCTGGAACGCGCCGGAGTTTCCCCATCGGTGGGATTCTTTATACCACCACCCGCACCCTGTTAAACTCATTGCGCTCGATCGAACCGTTGATCATGGGCTTGGTCTTCGTTATCTGGGTTGGCATTGGCGCTTTTGCGGGGGTGTTGGCGCTGGCGCTGCACTCCGTGGCCTCGCTCGGCAAGCTGTACTCAGAGCAGATCGAAAGCATTGACACCGGCCCTATCGAGGCACTGCAAAGCACAGGCGCGAATCGCCTGCAAACCATCGTATATGCCGTCATTCCGCAGATTGTCCCATCGTATATCGCCTTCACGATGTATCGCTGGGATATCAATGTCCGTATGTCCACCATCATCGGGTTTGTCGGCGGCGGGGGGATCGGCTTTCTGTTGCAGCAGCAGATCAACTTGCTGCGCTACCGGGAGGCGGGCGTGGCCGTGCTGGCCATCGCGATCGTCGTCTCGGTGCTCGACTATGCCAGCGCCTATATCCGTGAGCGCACCCTCTAGCGCTGCCTGATCAGCGACCTGCTGCACACACCAAAGAAAACCTGAACGAAGCACTTGTAGGGGCAGACCTGTGTGTCTGCCCAACGCGGGCGCACACACGAGCGGGTTAAAGAAGTTGGCGTCCCTCCCTAAATTCAGGAAGAGGCGCCATATCTCGCGCACTGTTCGCTGCCGCGGACGTGTTTAGGCGACAGTGAAGCGATACAGGGTTGTCGTCTGGTAGGTTTGACCCGGTCGCAGAACTGTTGAGGGGAAGTCCGACTGGTTCGGTGAGTCGGGGAAATGCTGCGTTTCCAACGCAAAGCCATCGCTCTGCCGGTACAAGCGGCCGCTCGACCCAACCAGCGTCCCATCGAGGAAATTCCCCGCATAGAACTGAATCCCCGGTTCCGTCGTCCAAACTTCGAGCACCCGCCCCGAGTCCGGATCAGCAATGCGCGCGGCCAGCAGCAGAGCGGTATCGGTCAGGTCGGCCCGATTCAGCACAAAGTTGTGATCATAGCCGCGTCCCATCACGATTTGGGGATGGCTCGACCGCTCGCCGGGGCGAATCGGCTTGGGGAGCCGAAAATCAAAGGGTGTTCCGGCGACCGGCGCGAGTTCGCCCGTCGGAATCAGAGCGTCGTTGACCGGGGTATACCGGTCAGCATTCAGCCACAGAATATGATCGTAAATGTCGCTCGTCCCCTCCCCATGCAGATTGAAGTAGGCATGGTTCGTGAGGTTCACGATGGTCGGGGCATCGGTGGTGGCGGAGTACGCCATGCGCAGCGTATTGTCATTGGTGAGGGTGTAGACGACGGTGGCCGCCAGCGTTCCCGGATACCCTTCTTCGCCAGCGGGGCTGACATATTGGAGCGACAGGCCAACTTCATCCGCGCCTTCGACCGGCGTCGCCGCCCATACCCGGCTGTCAAAGCCGACCGTCCCCCCGTGCAGCGAATTCCCGCCATCATTGGCATTTAAGTTATAGACCTGACCATCCAGCGTGAAGCGCGCCTGAGCCAAACGATTGGCGTAGCGCCCCGTGATAGCACCGAAATACGGGCTGCGTGTTTCATAACCGACGAGGTTGTCGAAACCCAGAATCACGTTAGTGAAGCCGCCATCACGATCTGGCACGCGGATCGACCGGATCGTTCCGCCGTACGTGATGATGCGAACTTCCATACCCTGAGCGTTGGTCAAAACATATTCATCAACGGGTTGACCATCTGCTGTTGTGCCAAACGGATGAACTTTGATCGAACTGTTCTCCGCGTTAACCGAATTCATCATGAGGTAGTGACGCTCCTAGTCGAAAAACCTGAAATCTAGCGGATTTTGGGCGTGCAAGCAAATCAGCCGCGCGCAGATGTCCCGGCGGCTGCATGAGATGTTGTTTCCACCTATGACACATGTTGTTCAGAGATTGGACAGCGGGCTCGATCCAATGAATCAATCGGCGGGGAAGTTCCCCGCCGATTTGGATTTCATATGTTATCCGACCACACTTGTACCACGCAGTTTAACCCTGCGCAGGTGCTGCGTGTTACTGCGTCACCAACACTTGATCGGCATTTGTCCAACCAGTGACGCCGCCCGCCAGTGCCCGCACATTCTCGTAGCCGAGCAACCGGAGGAGTTCCAGCGCCATCGAGCTGCGGTGCGTCGGATTGTCGTACACCACAATCGCGGCAGTCTTGTCCTGCGGCCATTCCGCCTGCATCGTGAACAGATCGGCTAGGCTGATGTGCACCGCGCCTTCAATCCAACCGGCAGTCCATTCGCCATCCGTCCGTACATCGATCAGCACCGGGGCGGCGGCCGCCAGTTCGGTCACCAGATCCGCGGCGCGAACCGTGTAGTAGCCTTCAGGAATGCTGGTCATGAAACCGTCAACCGCCGCGAACAGATCGGGGTCGAACGTCGGAGCCATCCCGGGCACCGCTTCGCCGGCCACCGTGCTGATCGGATTACCCGAACTCGTCCAGACGTTGAAACCACCCATCATGCTGCGCACGTTCGTGTAGCCGAGCAGCGTGAGCGCCGTCATGGCCAGCGCGGAACGATGACCGCTGCCGCAGTAGACGACCATCGGTTGATCGAGGTTCGGGAGCAGATCGAGATGCTGCGTCAGTTCGTTGAGCGGAATGTTAATTGCACCCTGAATGATGCCTTCAGCAAATTCGTCGGCGGTACGCACATCGACCAGCAGCAGATCATTGGCCGCCGCCAGTTCGGTCGCCAGATCCGGAACGCGCACGGCGTTGAACGTTTCCGGCAGCGCAGCGACGTAATCGGCGAGATAGGCGTTGAGGTCAAATTCAGCTGCGGGGACACCCACCAGCGGCAGGCCAGCATTCACCCAACCGTTAACGCCGCCCGCCAGATTGCGGACATTAGTGTAACCGAGCAGGTGCAGGAACACCGAAGCAATGCCACCCCGGTAACCCGATTGGCAGTAGACGACGATCGGCGTATCTTTGTCGGTCGGCAGTTCGCTCAGACGTGCGGTGAATTCATTGATCCAAATGTGCTCAGCACCATCGATATAGCCCTGATTCCATTCCTCATAGGAACGCACATCGAGCAGGAGCGGGGCATTCGCCGCCCATTCCTGAGCAAAGCCGGTCGCACCCACCAGACCAAAGCCTTCCGGCAGGCTGGACAGATACGCGTCGACCGCGGCCACGATGGCGGGATCAAATTCGGGAGCGGTTGCCGCTTCCGGCACGAACGCTTCAGTCACGACGGGGAGGTCTTCACCGACCCACGCATCGTAGCCACCCTTGAGGGTTTTGACGTCCGTGTAGCCAAGGACTTGCAGCGCCGCTGACGCCAACGCCGCGCGCCCGCCGCCCTTGCAGATGACCATGATGGTGGCGTCGGCATCCGGCAGCAGGTTTAGGTTCTGACCGATCGTGCGGATCGGCACATTGAAGGCGCCTTCGATATGTCCAGCCGCGTACTCATCGACCTCGCGCACATCCAACAGGACAAGATCATCACGTTCGGCGAGAAGCGCGCTGAAGTCATCAACCGAGGTGACACCGTAACCCTGGGGGAGATTAGCACCGAGTTCGGCAATACGGGCAGCAACCGCTTCGTCTTGGGCGACAGCGATCAACGATGGGAAAGCCAGCAAAAGAATAGCTAGCAAGAGGATCAGTTTTTTCATGACTGAATGGCTCCTAGAGAAAAGTTCCTTAGTTAGACAAAGTGTACAACTTTATGGGTTCGACGATAGTCAAAAGTACACACCCACAGTCATTACATTCATCACATTTAACACTTTTAGTGTTAAATGTACTGTTTAATTGTACAATACACTCATCCTGATGTAACATTAGCCGCAATAATCATCTGACTTTGGCGTTGTTTTACAACATGTTCGCAGCGAATAACTGCCAATTCGAATCTGTAATCGGTACAATTACCTTTGCTATAGTTACTTTCCACGGAGAGGACGCTCATGACGAACCTACCTACCCCGAATGATGAAACCGCGTCTGAGGTCGGCCAGCGAATTCGGCTGCTGCGCGATGCTCAGGGTCTATCGCTGCGCGCATTGGCCGAACGCTGCGGTTTGTCCATCAACGCCATCAGTCGCATTGAACGCGGCGAAAACTCACCGACCGTTGCCTCCCTCCAGCTCTTGGCGACAGCGCTTAACGTCTCCATCACGGAATTCTTCCGAACGGCGGCCGAGCAAAAAGTCGTATTTGTCAAGCGCGACTCACGCATGCACTCGCAGCACGGCGCAATGGACATCGAGAGTCTGGGCGTCGGACTGCACAATCAACGGATCGAGCCCTTCCTCGTCACCCTGCAACCGGGAGCCGGAGCCGAGGGTGAATCGATCACCCACAATGGGCAGGAATTTGTGTACTGCGTGGCCGGCCAGATTGAATACCAGATCGATGGCACGCTCTATACGCTGATGCAGGGCGACAGTCTGTTGTTTGAAGCAGAACTGCCCCATCGGTTTAGCAATATTTCCACTCAGGCCGCCGTCATCCTGATGGTCTTTCATGTCCACGAAGGTAGTCACAGCGCCAGCCAGAGCCATTTAAGTTCCTAGCTCCGCGGTAACCGGTTCGTCAGGCCATGAAGCGATCGCGGGGATCGACGGTGTGCTGGCGATCAATGATCAACTGCCCCTGCGCATCCAGATCGACGTACAAAAAGCGTAATCCGCGGGGTGTACACCCCGCTTCACGTTCACCCAGCGCGTTGAAGCGACTCTGGTGACCGGGACACACATAATCCGCCTCAATGGGACGCACGATACAGCCCAAATGCGGACAATGGGCATCGACCGCGTAGAACCCACCATCGTCACGGCACAGCCACGCGCGGGCATCTTCCACGAGGATTCGTGCGCCCATCGCGTAGCGGCGCGGCGATCCGGCAGTCGGCACAGCTTGAATCGCTGGGAGAGGTGGGGCGGGCGGTGTTTCAGCCGGGTTAGTCAGCAGCGGTTCAGTAAATTCCTGAAGAAATTCGCGGCGGTTCATGGTGTGGTTTCCCGGTCGTAGGTATGGCACTCGTGACAGGCAGAGCTAACCTGCTGAGTGGGGTCTTGCTGGCAAGTTGAGCCTTGCACCAGCGGAACCGTGTACGTTTCTCCGGTCGCCTTGCCCGTCAGCACCCATTCATCCGCGATCCGGCGGATGTTGTACAACGGTTCGCCGCGTTCGGTAAGCATGACAGTGTCGCCAACGGAGAGATCGACATGGGGATTCAGATCAGCCCAGGTCATCGCTAGCTCATCCGGGGACATAACGACGGTTTCCAGCGGCGGGCTGTCTGGCGTACCGTGACAGGTCTGGCATTGGGTGTACTGTGCTTCGGCACTGTCGTTGTACAGCAGTCCAGCGCCCATGACCTCCTGGGAGGTATGACAGTCGATACAGTCAAGTTCCCATTCACAGAGCGTGAACTGACTGATGGGCTGATAGTAGTCATGTGCGCGCTGTTCGCGTTCCGACGGCAGATCGACGGGCACGTCATCGCGAGGCACAAACGTCATCGTCCGCAAATCGTAGTTGCCGCGGTTATGGCAGTGATTGCACTGGGTGTATGGGATCGCCGTCGTGAACTGATGCGTTTGCGCGTGTCCCGGTTCAGTGCGCGAAATCGTCGGGTCAGTCCCCACATACAAACCATCATCAGCAAACAGAACGTGACAGGTCGCGCAGCCGGTGCTGCGATAGAAGCTGTCCGCCGGCAGGCCCTCCCCATTGACATGACAAAACAAGCAGTTGTCGGCAAAGGTCTGGACGGATGACGGATCGCTGGCGGTGGGCGTGAAGGCTTGCAGATGCCCTACGGCTTGAACGGCATACTGGGCGACACTGTCGGGCTGTAAGCCAAAGGTACGGCGGATCAGACCAATGGCGCCCGCGTACGTGGTCATGATGCTGCGCTGCACCGTCGCGATCTGCCCCGCATGGCACTCGCCACAGTACTGCTCGACGGTCTCGGGCGCGGAGGGGTTGCGCACCAGGCCTGTATGCGCGGCGTCTTCTTCCAATGCGCTGCGGTCACCGCCGTGACACGAGACGCAGCCAAATTCTTCAATGCTGTGAGATGCGCTGATCGCTTCAATACCGGTGTGGCAGTTGAGGCAGTATTCCGTCTCCCCGGTGCGCGCCGGTCGGATGGAAATGGTCGTCACCGGCTGCGACGTGTGCAGCGAAATGAATATCATCAGCCCGAGCCCCAGGAGTGACAGCCCAACCACGATAATAATCATCGATCGAGAACTGGCGGGTTGGGCGGTTAACATCCGTTGATTCGGCGGATAACTGCCAGCCTGATCGATCGAAGTTGTCATTCTGAACCCTTATCGACTGCCGGATCGCGCGGTCGCTTGCCGCCGAATTCCCCCTCGGCAATTTCTACCTGCCGGTGCAACCGGTCGGTCATAATGCCGCGCAGCAGATCGAGCGCCTCGATCACCCGCATATCGGTCAGCTCATAGTAGACAGCGGCACCTTCGCGCCGGGGTAAAACCAGACCACGATCCCGTAGGACTTTGAGGTGCCGGGAAACCGAGGACTGCGGAATATCCAGCTCCAGCGCCATATCGGTGACAAAGCGCGGTTGATCGCGCAGTGCATACAGAATCAGCACGCGGCTCGGATTACCCAGCGCATCACACACCTGATCATGCAGCTGATGAATTTCATGAACTAACTTGTCATCCATACGCCGATTCTCCAAAGCCTATGTGTTTGTGCGGATTATCGAATACAGCCGCAACTTCATACCAACAGCGACTGCGGAACGCAAATGCATTAGTTTGGTTATACATCGATTTCATACACAAAGAGTGTGACAAAGTACACTTAACATCGATGACACGCCATACTACTTATCCTCTGTCTACAGAGCTACCTTTGAAACATTCGACTATGCGGTTTTCCACATAAGCGATTGATTGAGCCCTTCCGTTTGTCCTACGCAACACTTAACTGCGGTCGTGTCACCGCAGCGCATTTATTGAGGAGAAAGGCATGCACCACAAGAGATTGTTATTCTTTTTGTCGAGCAGCGGCGTTGTCATGCTGAGTCTCGGTCTGCTCCTGGTGTTGGCGCTGCCCGTCAACGCCCAGTGTGGTTCGCAGGCCTCGTCGTGCAAAAACTGCCATGAAGTCCAAGCCGAAGCCCCCGTCAACAATGACGAGACTGGCTGGCATGAATCACATGCGTTCGGAGATTTCTGCTACATGTGCCATGCTGGAAATCCGCAGGCGACGGACATCGACGGCGCACATACCGGCATGGTTCCGCCGCTGGAAGATGTAGAAGCATCGTGCGTCCAGTGTCACCCCGACGATCTAACCGACCGCGCGCAAGTCTACGCCACCACGCTGAATATCAGTTTCGGCATGGGCGGTAGCAGCAGTTCTGGCGGGGATTCCGGCGGTTCGTCCGAAGAAGCTCCGGCAGATTTCTGGGGCAGTGAGCCTGCCGCCGCCGTCGAGCCGACCACCGTGGCCGCGCAGGTCGTAATTGGCATTCCGGCCAGCAATGAGCTGGTTGTTAACGATCCCAACCTCGTCGATTATGTCCAGCGCTATAACGAAATCGTGCTCGGCGAACGCCCCGTCAACATGGGCAACATCGTGCTGATCGGCTTGATCGCCCTGCTCGTTGTCGGCGGTGGTGGTTTCGTCATCATCAATGAACTGCGTCGCGCCACCATGACCAAACAGGTCGACGGAGTGTATCCGGCGGACGTGGTCGATATGCTGCCCGCGCTGGCCGGACTTAAAGCTGAAACCCGTAAGTCGTTGCAGAAGCTCATGCAAAACCCCAAGCAGACCGCTGCGGTAGTCGGCTTGATCAGTACGCTCGGCTCGGAAGACAACCCGGAGGATTCGGCATCATGAAAGCGATCATCGCATATATCCGCCGGGATGAATGGTCGCCCTACATCGCGGGTATCCTCCTCGGGATCGTCGGCATTCTGGCGGTCTGGATCAGCAATAGTCTGCTCGGTGCTTCCGGCGCCTTTGAGAACATCGCGGGCTTGATCGGGCAGGGAATCGCGCCGGATCTGTTCGATAACGTGTATTTCAATTTCATCATGCCACCGGAAATCACATCGAGCGTCTACCTGCTGGTGGGTGTGTTCTTCGGCGGGATGCTGGCCGCGGCGACCAGCGGCACCCTCAAATGGGGGAAGCCGGACGCCGCCAACAGCGATACGCAGTGGAAAAGTATTTTTGGGCAGCAGACGTGGAAACGGTGGGTGATCGCGTTTGTTGGTGCGATCATTCTGGAATACGCCGCCGGGATCGCCGGGGGCTGCACCAGCGGCTTGGCAATTTCCGGCGGGATGCTGCTCGCACCCGCGGCGTTCCTGTTCATCGCCGGGATGTTCGCTTCAGGCATCGTCACCGCCATGATCATTTACCGCAAGAGGTACTAACATGTCTCCGTATGTTGTCGCACTGGTGTTAGGCGTATTCTTCGGGTTTTCCCTGAACAAAGCCGGGCTGACCAAGTATCACAAAATTGTCAACGTGTTTCGCCTCACCGATCTGGCGGTGCTCAAGTTCATGATGACCGCCTTGATTGTGTCAATGAGCGGGCTGTATCTCCTACGCGGCCTGGGGCTGGTGACGTTTCCCAATGTCCCTGCGACATACATCGTCGGCAATGTGGTCGGCGGCTTGATTTTCGGCGTCGGCATGGCGTTGAGCGGCTATTGTCCCGGCACATGTGCGGCCGGAGCGGGTGAAGGCAAACTCGACTATCTGATCCCCGGCCTGTTAGGGTTTCTGGTAGGCGCGGGCATCTACGGCCTGACCTATCAACAGGTCTTCCCGGCCATCTCCGAGATCGCGAACGTCGGCAATGTCGTCATCCCGGATTTATGGAACCTCAGTCCGTTCCTCAGCATCACGCTGTTCGCGCTCATGGCGCTGCTCCTGTTCTACCTGATCGACCGCGCTGGTTTGCACCGCAAAGATCGCGGTTAGGAACACGGGAGAAACTTCGATGACCAATGATCTATCGAGACGCAGCTTTTTACAGCTAGGCGCGGCGACGGCGGGAGCCCTGGCGATCGGCCAGATGCTGCCCCCTGCCGTGGCGCTCGCCGCTCAGGAAGCGGGCATGCTGAACGCCGACGGTGATGGCTTTGTCTCCAGCATGTGCGAAATGTGCGTGTGGCGCTGCGGTTTGATCGCCAAGGTGCGCAACGGGCGCGTTGTGAAACTGGACGGCAATCCCGAACATCCGCATTCCAGAGGCAACTTGTGCGTGCGTGGTCAATCGGGTCTGTACAACACCTATGACCCAGACCGCGTCCTGCATCCGCTGATCCGCGTCGGCAAACGCGGCGAGGGGCGCTTCCGCAAAGCCTCATGGGAAGAAGCACTCGACCTCACGGCCAGCAACATGCTCGCTATTAAGCAGCAGTATGGTGCCGAGGCGATGGTCTTTTCGTCCACGCATAATCTGAGTCAGGTGCAGTTCGAGAATCTGCTCTACGCCTACGGATCGCCCAATTACGGCACCCAGCGCAGCCTGTGCTTCAACGCCATGATCGTCGCTA
>CALKIA010000530.1 GCA_937988705.1 uncultured Chloroflexota bacterium
CCGTTGTATGTCGCCAACGAAGGCAAGCTGATCGCCATTGTGCCGCCCGAACACGCCGACGCCGTGCTGGATGCCATGCGTCAGCATCCGTTGGGCTTGGACGCTGTGCAGATCGGTGCGGTCACCAGCGAGCATTCCGGTCTGGTGGTGTCGAGAACGGGGATCGGCGGAACGCGCGTCGTTTCCATGCAGATCGGGGAACAGCTTCCGCGCATCTGCTAACGCCCCAGCGAATCAAAAACAGCGATCCTCTAGGGGATCGCTGTTTATATCTCTACAGCGTTCGCAGGCCTAAACCCCGGTTTACAGCGCCTTGATCGTCCTCATCCAATGCTGGGCGATCAGCGCGTGCCCCGCGTGCGTCGGATGCACGCCATCATAGGCCCACGACTCCATCGAACGCAGCGTGGAAGCCGCCGCGAACAGTCCATCCAGCGGCACATAGAGCGCGCCGAACTCCCGCGCCAACCGCCGCGCCACCGCGATCTTCGGATCGAGGTCTTCGCGCCACGCCGCCCGATCATCGGGGATGGGCAGTACAAACGGCTCCAGCAGAATCAGCCGCGACTTCGTCTCGTTGGTCGTGCGTTCGAGAATCACGCGGAAGCTTTGTTCGTAGCTTTCGGTCGTGGTCGCCTGACCGCTGTCGTAGCGGCGCCAGGTATCGTTAATACCTATCAGAATCGACACCCAGTCCGGCTGCAAATCGACACAATCTGCCTGCCAGCGGGCTTCCAGATCGATGGCGCGGTTGCCGCTGATCCCTCGATTGAGAAACCGCAGGTTGCTCTGGGGATGAGCGGCGGACAGCCACGCGGCGATGAAGTTTGCGTAGCCGTAGCCCAGATCGGCACTATTGGCGCGATCTCGCCCTGCGTCGGTGATGCTGTCGCCCTGAAACAAGATCAGGCTGTTGGGTTCGATGTACATGAGTAGGTGTTCCTTCTTACAACGGTGGTGTGATCAGCGAATTTTCAAAACGGCCGCCGGAGCAGTCTGTGCCCAATCCGACGCGCGCACACGCAGTCCAGCACTCTCCTGCGTCCACGTGACCGGACTGCTGCTGCCCAGCAGTTCGACCTGCTCAATCGGTTTGGACAGCAACCCGCGCGCCGTGCCGATGGCCTCGATCACCACGTCAGCAGTTTCCGGCACGCCGAGCAGGATCGCATAGAGTGTAGCGCCTTGTGTGGTAAAACGCACATCGCGGGCCGTGAATCCGGCGCGCTTGGCGTCGGTAAAGCCACCGCTGACGACCTCCGTCGGTCCTTCCCCGTAGATGCGCCACGGACGCGATCCGTAGATCGCTTCGCCGTTGACCGCCAGCCAGCGCCCCATATCCAGCAAAATCTGCGTATCGCCGTCGGGAATTGTGCCATCGGCGCGCGGGCCAACGTTGAGCAGCAGCGCCCCGTTTTTGCTCACAATATCGATTAGGTCATGGAGGATGGACGCTGAGGAACGATAGGTCAGTTCGGTCGTATAGCACCACGAATTGGTCGCGACGGCCGTATCCGACTGCCAGAAATGCGGGCGAATAGCACTCAACTGCCCGCGCTCGACATCAAACACAACCGTGCCTTCGGGGAAGGCCTGATTCTTGCAGTTGATCGCCACTTGTTTGCCCCATTCTATGCCGCGATTGTAGTAATGCGCGGCGAAGCGCTGGAGGTAGGGTTCGAAGGCCAACTGCTCGATCCACCAATCGAAGTAGAAGAGTTCGGGCTGATATTTGTCCGCTAATTCGACATTCCGCGCCAGCCAGTCAGTGAGAAAGGCGTCGTCAGGCCGTGGCTGCCAATCGCGCGTGTGCCAAATGGGATTGTCCCAATCACGCGGGCTGGGCCGCGCCGGGCCGTAAAAGTCAGCGTAGGCGGGGTCTTGCACATCGGACGGAAACAACTGGCCGCCGTTCATGAAGAACCAGTGTTCCGCGCGGTGATTCGAGAGGCCAAAAGTCAGCCCGGCGGCGCGCGTCGCCTGCGCCAACTCGCCGATCACATCGCGTTTGGGTCCCATCTTGGCGGCAGTCCACTGGCTCAGCGCAGAATCATACATGGCGAAGCCGTCATGATGCTCCGCCACCGGGATCACATAGCGCGCCCCCGCCCGCTTGAACAGATCAACCCACGCGGCGGCATCAAACTGTTCGGCGGTGAGCAGCGGAATGAAGTCCTTGTAGCCAAACTGGGTGTGATCACCCCATGTTTGGCGATGATGCTCGTAGGCGCGACTCCCCTGCAAGTACATATTGCGCGAGTACCACTCATTGTCAAAAGCCGGGACGCAGAACGCGCTCCAATGAATGAAAATGCCGAACTTCGCATCCTCATACCAGCGCGGCACAGTGAACTGACGTAGTGATTCCCAAGTGGGTTCAAAATAGGTCATGAGTTATTTTTCCTCAAGGCTTCAATTTGGGCAAAACACGAGGATAGCGCAAAAACTGAGTTCTGCCCGTCTCCAGCACAAGCGGAGACGGGCAGAATTAAACATGCTTACCGAGCTGCCAGCAGCGCCATTAAGCTTCGACGGGCTGCAAACACGCCCACTGCGCGCCGCGTTCGGTGTGCACCCACAGCGGCAGGCTGAAATAGCCGTGCTTTTCGGTCCGCCAGTGCCCGCCCTCCGCGATTTCGCCCGTCAATAGATTGCGCCACTGCCCTTCTGGCAGGTAGTACGACACCGCGCCGCGCGGGTTGAAGATCGGCGCGACCAGCAGCGCCGAGCCGAGCATGTACTGCAAATCGAGCGGGCGGCAGGTCAAATCCTGCGGGAACTCCAGCACCATCGGGCGCATGACGGGATAGCCGCATTCGTGCGCCTCGCGCGCCGCGTCGAACAGATACGGCAGGATGCGCATTTTCAAATTGTTGAAGTAGCGCAGCACGTCAATTGACTCATCGTCGAACATCCACGGCAGGCGCACGCTCGTATTGCCGTGCAGGCGGCTGTGCGACGACATCAGGCCGAAGGCGACCCACCGTTTGTAGAGATCCGGCGGCGCAGTGTCGTGGAAGCCGCCAATATCGTGACTCCAGAAGCCAAAACCGCACATGCCCAGCGACAGTCCGCCGCGCAGCGTCTCCGCCATCGAGGGATAGGTCGAGCTGTTGTCGCCGCCCCAATGCACCGGATACTTGTGCCCGCCCGCCGTGGTGGAACGCGCAAACACGACCGCCTCGCCCTCGCCCTTCACCTCACGCAGCAGATCGAACACCGTCTGGTTGTAGAGGTAGGTGTAGTAATTGTGCATGCGTTCAGGGTCGGAACCGTCGAAGTAACGGACGGCGGTCGGAATGCGTTCGCCGAAATCCGTCTTGAAGCTGTCCACGCCCATGTCAAGCAGACCGCGCAGCTTGCCCGCATACCACGCGCAGGCCGCCGGATTGGTGAAGTCGACAAAACCAATCCCCGGCTGCCAATCGTCCGACTGGAACACATCGCCGTTCGGCGCGTGCACCAGATACCCGTGCCGCGCGCCCTCGGCAAACAGCGGCGACGCCTCGGCGATGTACGGGTTGATCCACACGCAGATCTTGATGCCGTTGGCCTTGATGCGTGCCAGCATGCCCGCCGGATCGGGGAAAAAGCGTTCATCCCACAGAAAGCTCGACCACGTCAGCTCCTTCATCCAGAAACAGTCGAAGTGGAAGACGCGCAAGGGAATACCGAGTTCTTCCATCCGGTCGATGTTGCCGAGGATGGTTTGTTCGTCGTAGTTCGTCGTGAACGAGGTCGACAGCCACAGGCCAAACGACCACGGCGGCGGCAGTGCCGGACGGCCGCTCAACGCGGTGTATTGTTCCAGCGCCTCTTTCATCGTCGGGCCGCCGAACACATAGTAGTCGAGGCTGTGCCCTTCCACGCTGAACTGCACCCGTTCGATGTTGTGCGACGCGATTTCATAGGCCACATGACCGGGGTGATTAACCAGTACGCCGTAGCCCTGACTGGTCAGGTAGAATGGGACGTTCTTGTAGGCGAATTCGCTGTTGGTTCCGCCGTCTTCATTCCAAATGTCTACGGATTGACCATTCTTGACGAACGCGCTGAAGCGTTCGCCGAGACCGTAAACGGTTTCACCCACTTGCAGCCCAAGTTGTTCGCGCAGATACGTTCTACCCCCCTGCGTGAAGAGGCCGACCGCCTGTGGTTCGCTTTCGGTGAGGAGTTCACCGTCGCGCAGCAGCGCGTAACGCCAGTCGCCCTCCGTGGGCACGACAACCGATAGGCTGCCCGCTCTGAGCCACGCCCGTTGGTCATCACGCCCGGTTGCCACATCCGGATTCGTCAGCGTGTAATCGAGGTCGAAGGCGGGCAGGCGGGGCTGCCGCCCTTTGAAGTGCGTCAGCTCGACGCGGATCACATTGGGCAGCGGCGAGGTGAAACGCGCTGAGATGATCGTACCGTGAATGAAGCTGTTGCGGTTGTGCACCCGGTGATCATAACCCGAGATGGTGAGCGCATCTGCTTCGACCAGCACATCGGTGATTGTAATCGGGTAGATCACACTGGTATCGGCCTGAAGCTGCCATTGGCCTTTATTGAATTTCATTGGTTTATTCGTCCTTCCGAGTCGGAATCACCCCGCGCAGCGCGAGTTCTTCCGCAAAATGGCAGGCAACCGCCCGGTCGCCATCAAGCTGACGGAGAGGCGGCGGCTCAGTCGAGCACTTGGCTTGCGCGTAACGGCAGCGCGGATGGAAATAACAGCCCGTCGGCGGGTTAGCGGGGTCGGCAACCTCACCTTGCAGCCGGATGCGTCGCCCACTGTCCCGCTGGCGCGGGTTATGAATCGGCACAGCCGACAGCAGCGCCTCAGTATAAGGATGCTGTGGTTGGCTGTACAGCGCGGTGGCTTCCGCCGTTTCGACCAACTTGCCGACGTACATCACGTTGACGCGGTCGCAGATGTGGCGCACCACGCTGAGATCATGCGCGATGAACAGGTACGCTAACCCTAGTTCCGCCTGTAGATCTTCGAGCAGGTTGAGAATTTGCGCGCGAATCGATACATCAAGCGCGGAGATCGCTTCGTCGGCGACGATCAGGCGCGGGTTGGTCGCCAATGCGCGGGCAATAACGATGCGCTGGCGTTCACCGCCGCTGAAGGCGTGCGGATAGCGGCGCATGTATTCCGGGCGCAGACCGACACGGCGCAGCAAAGCCGCCACCCGGTCTTGCAGTTCGCTCCCCGAAGCCAGCTTGTTCACCGTCAATACCTCGCCGACCAGTTCCAGCACGGTCATGCGCGGGTTGAGCGAGGCATACGGGTCTTGAAAGATCATGCGGATCTCTTGCCGGTAGCGCTGCAAATCCGCGCGCGGCAGGGTCGCCAGATCGACGGACGCGCCTTCCGCCGGGTGATAAATGATCTCGCCCGCCGTGGGTTGATACACGCGCATCACGCAGCGCCCGACTGTCGTCTTGCCGCAGCCACTTTCGCCTACCAAGCCGAGCGTTTCGCCGCGCCGGATGGCGAAACTCACGTCGTCTACCGCTTTGACGTAGCTCACCTGCTGCTTGAAAAATCCCTTGCGTTTGGGAAACCACATCTTCAGATTACGAACTTCAAGCAGCGCATCCGCTTGACCAGTGGGCTTTGCCACCGAGTCCAGTACGGGGCTAACCATGTGTCACCTCCGTGGCCGCGAATGACGGCCGATAGCGCGGATCGTGCAGCAGACAGCGCACCGTGTGGCCACTTTCGACCGGGATCACATCCGGCATGACCTGATCGCACACGCCCCGCAGAGCATACGTACAGCGCGGGTGAAACGGACAGCCATTCGGTCGGTTGAACGGCGACGGCACCATCCCTTTGATCGGGTTCAGATGTGTACGTTCCGGGCTGATCTTCGGGATCGATTCGAGCAGGGCTTGCGTGTACGGATGCGCGGGTGCATTGAAGATCGTATCCACATCACCCTGTTCGACCACGCCACCCAGGTACATCACCGCGACTTCATCGGCGATTTCCGCCACCACCCCGAGATCGTGGGTGATGAACAGGATCGCCATGTGATACTGCGCTTGGAGTTCGCGCATCAGGTCGAGGATCTGCGCCTGCGTCGTCACGTCGAGCGCCGTTGTCGGTTCGTCGGCGATCAGCAGTTTGGGGTTACACGACAACGCCATCGCGATCATGCAGCGCTGAAGCATCCCGCCCGACAGACGGAACGGGTATTCATCGATGCGCGTTTCCGGTCGCGGAATGCCCACCTGCCGCAGCAGTTCGATGGTGCGGTTGCGCGCTTCGGCTTTGGAAATGTCATTGTGGAGCAAAATCGCTTCGTTGATCTGGCTGCCCACCGTGTACAACGGGCTGAGCGAGGTCATCGGCTCCTGAAAGATCATGGCGATCTCTGCACCACGAATCCTGCGAATCGGCGCGCCGCGTGGGTCGAGCGCCGTAATCTCAATCAGCTGGGTAGGACTGCCGCCATCGACCGACTGGTGATAGCGAATCGACCCGCCGACGACCTTGCCCGGTTCGTGGACAATGCCCAGAATAGCGCGGGCGGCGACGCTCTTGCCGCTGCCGCTCTCCCCGACAACGCACAGCGTTTTGCCGCGTTCAAGGTGGTAGCTTACCCCATCGACGGCTTTAACCACCCCCTCATTGGTGAAGAAGTGGACTTTGAGATCGTTCAATTCAAGCAGAGTCATCCACTTCGCTCCTAAGTATGATAGGGGTCGGCGGCGTCACGGAGACCATCGCCGAGATAGTTGAACGTCAGCACGGTGATGACCACGGCCGCGCCGGGAATCAGCAGCCACGGCATGTTGTTGATCGTGGCGATGTTCATGGCGTCCTGGAGCATCACGCCCCAACTGACGATGGGCGGACGCAGCCCCAACCCCAGGAAACTCAGCGCCGTTTCCGCGAGGATCATGCCCGGGATGGCGAGCGTCACACTGGCGATGATGTGGCTCATGAACGAGGGAATCATATGGCGCAGAATGATCCGGCGGCGCGATACGCCATCCAGTTCGGCGGCGACGATGAAATCTTCTTCGCGCAGCGCCAGAAATTTGCCGCGCACCACGCGGGCCATGCCCGTCCATCCGATGAGCGATAGGATGACGGTGATGCCGAAATACACGTAGATGGGGTCCCAGCGGGGCGGCACAGCAGTCGCCAGCGCCATCCACAACGGAATATCGGGGATGGAGCGCAGAATCTCAATCGTGCGCTGAATGATGTTGTCAACGATGCCACCCAGCAAACCGGAGAGCGCGCCGAGGATGATGCCGAGCACCAAACTCAGGAACACGCCAACCAACCCGACCGACAGCGACACCTGCGACGCATAGATCAGGCGGCTGAAGCCGTCCCGCCCGATGTCATCCGTGCCAAAGATGTAGAAGGGATCGCCTTGTTCAAGCGGGCCGAAGAAGTGGATATCCAGTGTGAACGCCAACTGGTTGATCGGGCTGATCGGGATGCCATGCAAACCGATCTGATACTCGTCGCCGCGTACGAAGAAACCGAGCGGGATCTTCTTCTCTTCATCGATGGTGTAGATGCGCGCATAGGTGCGCGGATCGGTTTCCTGATCGTAGCCATAGACGAATGGCGCGAACTGCCCATTGTCGAACCAGTGGATCGTCATGGGCGGGGCTTGTGTATAGCGGCGGCTGTAGGTATCGACGGCCTGCGGCGCGAAGAACCCCGCCCCCACCGCGACGATATACATCGCCACAATGATAACGAGGCTGACCATCGCCAGCCGGTGTTTGCGGAACTTCCACCACATCAACTGCCACTGTGACGCCACGACAATCCGCGGCGCATCGTCGACGTCTTCCAGCGTTGCGGTCTGGGGCACAGCCGAACGCAGCACTTCGTTAGCCATGTCTCCCCCTTAACTATACTGGATGCGCGGATCAAGCCACGCCAGCAGCAGATCAGAAATCAGCGTACCAATGATGGTGAGCAGGCTCAACAGCATCAGGAAGCCCGCTGCCACGAACATATCTTGCTGCAACAGCGAATTGAGCAGCACCGGCCCGGTCGTCGGCAGGTTGAGCACAATCGACACAATCGCTTCACCAGCGATCAACGCGGGCAGTGACCACCCAATTGTGCTCACGAAGGGGTTCATCGCCGCGCGCAGCGGGTACTTGATGAGCAGCTTCCATTCTGGCAAACCTTTGGCGCGCGCCGTTTCGACGTACGGCTTGTGCAGTTCGTCGAGCAAATTGGCGCGCATGATGCGGATCAACCCGGCGGTGCCTGCCACGCCGATGATGATCATCGGTATCCACAGGTGTTTTATCAGGTCGAGCACACGCTCGAAGCTCCACGGCGCATTCTCAAATTCCTGTGAGAACAGGCCGCTCAAGCTCACGTTACCATATTTGAACGCGAGGAACATCAACACCAGCGCGATCAAAAAGCCGGGTGTGGCCAAGCCGATAAAGCCCAGAAAGCTGAAGAAATAATCAGCAAGGCTGTACTGCTTGACCGCCGATAGAACCCCGATGGGCAAAGCGATCATCCACGTGAAGACGAAGGCCGACAGCGAGACGACCAGCGTCATCCCCATACGATCCCAGATAATGCGCTGCGATGGCTCCGAATTCTGAAAGGAATAGCCGAAATCGCCGTGCAGGATGATATTGCCGATCCACTTGGAATACTGCACGGGCATCGGCTCATTCAGCCCGTAGCGGTCGCGCATTGCCGCCTCAAATTCAGGCGACCAGGTGGTACCGCCGGTCTGGTTGCGCATGCTTTCGATCATCTGAGTAACATAGTCGCCGGGAGGCAGTTGGATAGTGACGAACACGACGATGGAGATGATAAACATGGTCGGGATGACATAAAACAGGCGTTTCAAAATATACTTCGCCATCGACAATCCTAGTTATTCTATTTTCGGATATTGAAGTGGGGCATGGCGGATACCATGCCCCAAATTACTAGAGGATTATGCCGTTATTCGCCCTGATAGAACCACTGTTCCGGGAAGGCAATCGCCGGACCGCCGGGGTTCCAACCACCCACCCACGATTCCGGCACGTTGCCGAGGCGTGAGCTAAGCGGGCGGTAGCCGTCTGAGGCGCTGGAGATGCCGATGACCCAGAAATTATCCGCTGCGGTTTGCAGAATCTGGCCCATCAATTCAATGCGCTGTTCGCTGGTCGGCGCTTGCAGCACCTGCTGATACAGCGCAATATGATCCTGAATTTCTTGCGGGGGCACAACCAGTTCAGGGTTATTCGGTTCGAGATACCACAGTTCCCAACCGTTACCCCAGATTGACTGTCCATGCACGGGGACGAAATAACGCGGGTCGGTGATCGCCGTGATACCGTAGCCACCTTCACCGGTGAAGACAGTCGCTTCCATGCTGTTGTCGTTGCGGCGTTCCGTCCACACGGCGTTATCCACCGTATCGATGACAAGGTCTACGCCGACATTGGCAAAGTAGGACTTGAGGAGTTCAGCCACATCGCCGAAGCGCAGACCGTAATCGCCCGTCTGCACCGTCATGACGACCGTGAGGCGTTCGCCGGTCGCCGGGTTGAGGCGGAAGCCTTCGGCGTCCTTGTCGGGCAGCACAAGGTCGAGGTGAGCGTTCGCCTGTTCGGGATCAAATTCGGTGAACTGGTTCGAAAGCTGCTCATTGTAGAGCGGCGACTCTTCAATGGGGGAAATCTGGCGCGGGTAGCCCTGACCGAAGTACACAATATCGATGATTTCTTCGCGGTCGATGGCATACGACATGCCAATGCGGAAATCGCGCTGGCTGAAGACGTCGCCGAGTTCCGGGTGCGTCATGTTGAACATGACGCTGACCGTGCCGCCGCCTTCACTCTTCACGGGGTAGACGGTCAAGCCGCTGGTAGCTTCATTTTCGAAGAACAGCGGGCGCTGTTGATCGGTCGTGTTCGCCATGGTGTCAAATTCACCCGCCAGCACGTCAACGAGCATGGTCTGATCGTCCTGATAGGCCGTGCCGACAATCCGATCAATGTAGGGGAGCTGATTGCCCGCCGCATCAACCCAGTAGTAGTACGGGTTGCGTTCGGCGACAAATTGCGTGCCCGTGCCCATCGGTTCAGTGTAAATCCACGGGAACATCGTCGGGTAATTCACGTCACGGCTGATGATCGCTGGATCGCTGCCGGGGCCAACGGCTGAATGCGCCTGGAACAACGATACCCAGTCTTCAGCGCCTTCGGTCTGCGCGATCAGTTCGTCAATGCCGTCCGGATTGTAGTCAATGTGGAACTGTTCCAGATAGTGTTTGGGGGCGGCGACGAGTTCCCAACCGGGCCAACCTGCCATATTGAGCAGGAACATGCCGTAGGGTACGTCAAAGGTGAGGCTGAATGTCAGATCGTCGATCTTTTCGGCGACGGGCGCAGCCTGACCGGGCTTGAGCCAACCCGCCGGGAACGTCCCGCTGTTGAGTTCTTCATTGCCCATGATATCGTTGATGACGAACAGCACATCATCCGCCGTGAAGGGGACGCCATCCGACCACTTGATGCCGGGGCGAATGTGGAAGGTGTAAGTGGTCGCGTCTTCGCTCACATCAACACTTTCGGCGATATTCGGCACCCAGTCCGAATACGATTCATTCCAGCTCACTAAGCCCTTCCAGAATGTCCAGAAGACCATCTGGCTGGACCAGAACGAGTCACCGACAAACGGGTCACGGAAATCGCCGCCATAGCTGCCAATTTCCGACCAGTCAAAGCTGACGACGCGCGGGCTAGATGGTAAACGTTCGGCGACGGGGGGCAGTTCACCGGCGGCGACGCGGGCGGCGAGGAGGGGCGATTCGTTGTACTGCACATCTTGCGCGGCAGCGACACCGACCGAAAGGAGGAACACTAGGAAAATAAAAAGCACGATACGATGTTTCATAAAATTTTCTCCATTTGTGACTGTTCACAATTACTATACCTTAGATTTTTGTGAAAGCGCAAGCATTTCAGCCAGAAATCGCCCGCGAAATATGACCAATGTCAGGTTATAGAGGGGGATTAAGCCCAACGTCTCATGCTATAATTGTGACAGGTCACACGCGCTATACTAGAATACGAAACGAACGATCGGAAACTTTTGCCTATGAAAACCAAACGACCTACTGTCCGTGATGTCGCTAGCCACGCCGGTGTCTCCTACCAGACCGTCTCGCGCGTGATCAACAACGATGAACATGTCTCGGCGGTTACCCGTGACCGGGTGCTGACCGCGATTAGCGCGCTGGGCTTCCGACCCAATCGGGCGGCGCAAATCATGCAAACCGAGCGTTCGCACACCATTGAAGCGGTGATCTTCTATGGCGGGTTCAACCGTTTTCTGGCAGAAATGGCGCATACCGCGCATGTGCTGGGCTATCACTTTTCGATTTCGGCGATCTCCGAGGACGAATTCATCACATCGTTGGAAAGCGCCTCATCGCGGTTTGTCGATGGTCTGCTGCTCATCCCGCTCGTGCCGCTCGATGTGCCGTATGATGAACTGCAGCGCCTGACCGATGGCATTCCACTCGTGCAGATCGGCGCGCCGTTGGGCGCCAACATCCCTTCGGTGATTTACGCGCAGGCACTGGGGTCGCGAATGGCGACCCAACACCTGATCGATCTGGGCCACACACATATCGCAGAGATCAGTGGGCCGCTCCTGAATTATGATGGGCGGGACCGGCACACCGGCTGGCTAGAGACGCTGCGGGATAACGGTCTGCGCGGCGTGCTCAGCGTTGAAGGGGATTGGACGCTCGATGGTGGCTATCAGGCGATGAATCAGCTCTTGGACAGCGGAGAACACTTCACAGCCGTCGTGGTCGGCAATGACTCGATGGCGCTCGGCGCCAACACAGCCCTCCGCAAACGGGGTTACCGCATCCCGGAGGATGTGGCACTGGTCGGCTTTGACGATCTACCCGAAGCGGAGCATTTCGTCCCGGCTCTGACAACCGTCCGGCAGGATTTCAACGTTTTAGGGAAGGCGGCGGTTGATTATGTCGTACGCCTGATCGAACAACCGGAAACCCCCATCCAGCAGACGGTGCTGCATCCCAAGCTGGTCATCCGCGACAGTACCGCCCCACCTCAGCGGTAGTAACTGACAAGCTTATTCCGCCCATGCCATCCTTCGCCCGCCAAACAACTCCACACAACCAAGTGCAGTTAGCCGATCTTTACCCCGCAGACAGTCAAATTTCTCATATACGCGCTGATACATAGACGAGGTACTCGATGTAAAATAGTGGATAGGCATCCATTGTCATGGCGGGGAAGGAGTTCGCTTTATGCTATCGCTGCAAGCACTGATCATTGACGATAACACAGCGAATATCATGGTGCTCGCGCAACTGCTGGCACTCGAAGGGATCACATCCATTCGCGAACCGCGCGCGCAAAATGTCGTTCCAGACTTATCCCGATTTATTGGGGTCAGCCTGATCTTCCTCGATCTGGAAATGTCCACCAACGGATTTGAGCTGCTCAAATTGTTCAGAAGCGATGCGCGCTTTAGCCGGGTTCCGGTCATCGCCTACACCGTGCACACCCATTTGCTTGATGAAGTACAGGGTGCCGGTTTTGATAGCCTTATCGGCAAACCAGTGAATGCCGAAGAGTTTCCCCACCAGTTGGCATCGATTTTGCGCGGTGATGAAGTGTGGGCGATTTCATAGGATCTGCGGTTTTTAGACCACCGGGCAGCTGTTCACCATATCCGCCCATTGTACGATTCAGTGCGGCCTTTCCCGCTCGCTGCGTAACATTAGTAACAGCGAATAAGTGGCGTTTTTGTTCAAGATTCCGAATTGCAGTTGGTTTATGATTGGCGCATTGCATTTGACCAACCAAAGGAATAGGGACTATGCGTAAGCTCGTCGTCACGGAATTTATGTCGCTCGATGGCGTGATCGAAAATCCCGGCTGGACGTTCAAGTACTGGAATGACGAAACCGCGCAGTTCAAAGGCGAAGAAACCGAGTCCAGCGATGCGCTGCTGTTAGGGCGCGTCACCTATGAGGGGTTTGCGGCGGCATGGCCGGGGCGTACGGATGATGGGGCCGACTACTTCAACGGTGTGCGCAAGTACGTGGTATCGACCACGCTCAACCAGGTTGAATGGAATAACTCCGTGCTCATCAAGGGCGATATCATCGAGCAAATCAAGCAGCTCAAGCAGCAGGATGGCACCAACATCACCGTACACGGCAGCGGTAAGCTCGTGCAAACGCTCCTCGAGCACGACCTTGTGGACACGCTGCGTCTGTTGGTCTATCCGGTAATCCTAGGCACAGGCCAGCGGCTGATCGAAACAGGCACGACGGCGACGCTCAAACTCGTAGAAACGCGACCGCTGAGCTCGGGCGTCGTGGGATTGATCTACGAACCAAGCCGGGAGTAGTGAGGGTACAGAATCGGGCAGACCTGTGTGTCTGCCCCCACGCCTGATAGTTAGAGCGTAGCTGAATATTCGCCGTTATTCTCGCAGCGACGCCTAACGGGGCGTCCGCCGCAAGGGAAGAAGCGGTGATTTTCAGCTACGCTCTAGAGATTAAGCCACAAACCGAATGTTAGCCAAAGGACGAGGCATGCCTCGTCCCTACAAAC
>CALKIA010000531.1 GCA_937988705.1 uncultured Chloroflexota bacterium
TCGATCTGGACAGCGATCCGTTCACGTTCATCCGTTCGAATGAAGCGACCGTTGACGTGATCGAATCGGCGGGCGAAGAGCTGCCCGATTTCTCGGGCCTCGGCTATGCGGACGCCTTCTCCGGCATGATCGACATGATGGAGAACGAGTACGCCTTCACCGAGCTGAAGGGTATCGATTGGGCGGCTCTGCGGGCTGAGTTCCTGCCGCGCTTTGAAGAAGCCGAAGCCAATGACGACTCGGAAGCATATCAGCTTACGTTGCTCGAATTCTTCGAAACGGCCGTGCCCGATGGTCACTTCGGTGTCGGATCGCAGTTCCTCGCCTCGCAGGGACTGCCGGAAACGATTCGCGGTGGGCTGGGTCTGGCGATTGTCGAACTGAGCGACGGCCGCTTCATCGCCAATTACCTGGGCGAAGAAACGCCCGCTAGTGAAGAAGGTATCGAACTGGGCGCGGAAATCGTCGCCGTCAACGGCACGCCGGTGGGCGACGCGATTGCCGACCTGCCCGGCTTGAATCCGCCGTACAGCAGCGAAGTGCTGCGCCGTCTGGAACAGATTCGCGAAGTGATGCGCTTCAGCATCGGCGATGAAGTTGAACTTACCTACCAGAACCCCGGCGCCAGCGAGCCGACGACCGTGACGCTCGTCGCGATCGAAGAGAGTGCCAGTCGCCTCGCCTCGCGCGCGAATGTCTACGGTACGCCGCGCGGCTCGAACCTGCCGCTCGAATACGAAATCCTCGATAACGGCTACGGCTATATCGCCATCTACAGCTTCAGCGATGACATTCTCGTGTCAGTCCTGCTGTGGCAGCGCGCTTTGGCGCTGTTCAACGCGTCGGGTGTGTCGGGCATCATCATCGACATGCGTTACAACGGCGGCGGTTCGCCCGACATCTCCAACCCCATGCTGGGCTACCTGTTCGAAGAGGAAGTCTACGCCGGGACAAGCGCATTCTACTATCCGGACATTGACGCCTTTGAGCTCAATCCGCTGTACGATACGACGATTGAACCTGCGCCCGATCCGGCGGATCGCTACCTCGGTCCGATTGCCGTCCTGATTTCGCCGGCGTGCTTCAGCAACTGCGAATTCTTCACCTACACGCTCACTCTGCGCGAAAACGTTGAAGTCATCGGCTTCTACCCGACGGGCGGCCTGGGCGGTGGCATTCAGGAATTTGCGATGCCCGATGGCGTATTCGCGCAGTACACCGTCGGCCGGGCGGTGGGCGCCACCAATGAAATTCACATCGAAGGCACGGGGGTACCCCCGACCATTACCGTTCCCGTGACCGATGAATCAGTCTTCGCCGAAGATGACGTGCTGCTGAATGCCGCAGTCGCGTGGCTGGACGAGGCGTCCGCGCCGCCGCTCACAGATGCTGGTCTGATCGCCCTGGGCGATGCGGTCAGTGGTGAGCTGGCCGTGGGCGAGCGCGCATTCTACACGCTCATGCCGGAAGCTGATGCCACGATCAATGTGACCCTGGGCGATGAGACGGGCACATTCGACACCGTGCTGCGCATCTATGATGCCGCGGGCGAAGTGGTGGCGGAGAACGATGATGCGGAAGCGGGCGGCACCTACAATTCAGCCGTCGTCGGCTTCGAAATCGTGGCGGGTGAGACGTACTACCTCGAAGTCGCCACCTATGATGATGCAGGCGAAGGCGCGTACGACCTCACGGTTGAGGCAGCGTCGTAACCCTTTTTCAAAACACGGCGGGGCGACCTAACCGGCCGCCCCGCCGCATAACTCAAACCTCAGTTGGTATCCAGCCTGCCGCTACTGCGCCTCTTCCAATAAATTACACGCCTGCCATGCGCCACCTTTGGTGATCTTGAACGTACGGATCTGGTAGGGTGTGAACGGTGCCGCGCAGGGCGGTACGCCGTCCAGCTCGATGGTCGCCGTGAGGCTTTCCCCGGCGGTTTCCTGCAAGCGAATCACCAAAGCATCCTCCGTTTCCGCTTTCTTGAGCGCTCCCAGTATGATCGTCGCGGGAGACACCTGCAGCAGCGGCGCGGGCTGAGCCAGTGCTCCGGCAGGCAGTGTCGGCGCGTAGTAGGCGAAAAACTTCTCCAGTGGGTGATTCAGTTCCTGGGCCGCGGCGACCAGCGCCTGCGCAGTTTCGGCGCGATCCGTCCCGGCGACGATGCGAAATTTGGTGCTGATCTGTTCCTGATCCATGAAGGTATATGACTTGTTCGGATCAGCATCCGTTTCCAGCGGCGACCCGTGAATTGCGCCGCGCGCGACGCTCAGATTGAGCTTGCCATCCGCGTTGACGTCGAAGCCGTTCAGCCCGTTATTGGCGACCCCCACGTTGAGATGGTGTGAGTCGAGACGCACCCAGCGGCTGAATGGGTATTCGCTGGCGTCAGCCGGATACTGCGCCACACCGTAGGGAATTTCGGCGGACGGGCGGCAGGTCCACGCGGTGAACGGGAACTGCAATTTGAGCATTTTGGCGCGGGCGTTCATGTACAGCGTCGTATTCAGGTCGATGTGGGGCAGATCGGCGTAGAGTGTGAAACGGAGTGAGGCGCGGGTGTGCGCCCAACCGCTCAGGCATTCGACCGTCACCCACACAGCGCCCGAGGTGATCACGCGCACACCGGGGCCTTCCAGCGACTCTGCGCCGACGAACGCCCCGACTTCCGCCGGGGAAAGGATCTCCAGCGGTGCGAACGGTTCGTTAAAAATGGCGCTGAAGTCGCTGCCCCACGCATTCGGGCGGTCTTTCATCGCGACGAAGCGCACCGCGCCGTTGAGCAGTTCTTTGCCGCTGGCTTTGTGCAGCAGTGAGATGAGTCCTTTTTCCCGGCTAAACGTTGCGTTCCAGAACGGTGTATCCACGCTGATGGCGTGACTGTCCTCGTGGACGGAGATCTTACGTTCGAAGGTAGGCGGCGGCTGAAAGCGCACCTCGTAGCGGCGGATACTCAGCGGCGGCACATCGGCGACGAAGCCGCAGAACGGTTTCCATGCGTTTTCGTCGAGGATGATCGCATCACCGCCGCGATTCTGGGAGGGAACGAGCGCCCCCTGATCGTCGTAGAGCGCATACTCCTTGTAGGCGGGCGGAGGCGCATAATCGCTCAGAAAGTTGAGGCCAACGGCCGTGCGAATCGATGTTCCATGCGGATTGCCCACATAGATCGGGATCGTGTCGGGTGTGGGCGCGACATTTGGCAGCAGCGCGTGCTGACCTTTGAGGATCACGCGGCGGGCGACATCGTGCGCGTAGCCGAACATGTCATCGACGCCGGGGATCGCGTCCTCCGATAGTGAGCCGCACAGCGTATCGTGGAAGGCGTTGAACAAATGGCGTTTCCACGCCTCGCGGAGCTGGTCTGCCGGGTAGGGACGCCCGAAACGCCACCATGCCGCCGCTGCCCAGCGTTCCGCCGAGGCGAGCAAGGCTTCGCCTTCGCGCATCTGCCGTTTGATCGGCGCGACGCTGGTATAGGTGCCGCTGAGCGTTCGCTGGAGTTCGCCTTCATAGACCGGATATTCGTGCAGGTAGGGCTGATGCGCGGCGAGGAAGGCTTCCGGCGTGCTGTGGCGCACTTCAACGTCTGCATCCTTGAACTCGGCAAGCAGCTGGCGGAAGTTGATCAACTCGGCGCGGGTTGGCCCGCCGCCATGATCGCCCAAACCCCACATCACCATGACGTCGCGTCCGGTCTGCCGCGCGTGTTCGACGCCGCGCCGCGTTTCGCGTTCCGGTGACCCCGGCCACGGGGTGCAGTACCATGCATCGGGGCGCACGGCGAACACTTCGCTGCCGTCGGCACTGCGCCAGCGGTAATACATGCCCGGTAGGTCGAGGAAGCGGGTATCCGGACGGTAATGGATATACATCTGGAAATCTGATCCGCTTAACAACTGCGGCAGACTGCCAGGATGTCCGAAAGTATCGAAGTTATAGGCGACGGCCGGGCGCACGCCGAATTTCTCGGCGAAATAGCGCCGCCCTTCGAGGATGACGCGCACGAGCGTTTCGCCGCCGGGCAGGTTGACATCGGGCTGCAAATACCAGCCGCCAGTGATGTTCCAGCGGCCGCTTGTGACGTGCGCGCGAATGCGTTCGAACAACGCCGGATCGTATTCTTCCACCCACTCGTAGAGCACACTCTCGTTGTGGTTGAATACAAATTCAGGGAACTCGTCCAGCAGGTTGGCGGCGGTGGTGAAGGTCGAAATCGCTTCGCGCAGCCCTTCTTCCCAACTCCACAGCCAGACCGGATCGATATGGGCGTTGCAAAACAGGTGAACAACCGGACTAGTCGACATCAGCATACCCTACAAGGGGGTGACCCGCAGCAGCGCCGAGCCTTCTTCGGGCAGTGCGTCGAAGGTCAACCCGGTCTGCATGAGGTCGCTCCCGCGCAGCGCGCCCATAGCTTCGCCCTCAAAACCGGTGACGCGATACGCGCGGTCGGCTTGCAGGTCGCAGAGCTGGATTGTCCGTGAAGCTTCAGCGCCCGGAAGACGGAAGACAAACAGCAGATTGTCGCTCTGGTCAGGCAGACGATACTGAAAAGCACTCCAGCGATCACCGCCGCCTTCGCGGGTCGGCTGACCCGTCAGGCGATAGAGATCCGCGTCCTTGACGAAGTGGCGCACATGCTGCTTGAAGATTTGCGCATGGGTTGTCATGCGCGCTTCGACCCATGCCGGGAGTTCCGGCAGCTTTTGCGAATAGCCGAAGACGTTGAGCATGGAGATGCGCGTGTAGTAGTCGAATTGATGCGGCTTAAGCTTAGGATCGCGCGGGTTGAAGGTTTGCGGCGGAATGGGGTCCTTGTTGATCCATTCGCCGAAACTCCAGTGCAGGCACGCATCCGGCGCGACATAAGTGGTCGCGCCCCAGAATAACTGCAAGTCATGGACAGGATAATCGGGGTCGCTCAGGAAGTGCATATCGATACGGCGCAGCAGGCCGAGGTCGATGCGCAGCCCACCCGATGAGCAGCCTTCCAACACGACTTCGGGGAATTCGCGGCGGATGCGTTCCAGCACGCGGTAGTAGCCCATGTAATGCCCGTACAGGCCGTCGCCTGCCGCGTGACCATGATCGGTGCGGTTGCAGCCTGCGCCGGGGTCAAGGTTGAAGTCGAGCTTAATCCAATCGAGGTCATATTCACGAATGAGACGCGCCAGCGTTTGATAGCCGAAGTCTTCGCCTTGAGGACTACCAAAGCAGACATATCCGAGCTTTTCGCCGTCACGGAGCGCCACTAATTCAGGATGCGTCTCCGCGAGGCGTGCTTTGACGCCCAAGGCCTCGATTTCGCACCACATGCCAAACTTCATGCCGCGCGCGTGTGCGTCGTCGGCCAGCGGGCGCATCCCCTGTGGGAAGCGCACAGTATTGACCACGTCCCAATCGCCGCGGTAGTCATACCAGAATGACGCCGGATCGCTGGGGCCGAACCAGCCCGCATCCAGCATGCAGATCTCGACGCCCATTTTTTCGGCGATGGCGATGTTCTCGTGGAAGATCTCGGCATTGATGTGATCGTCTTCGTACGACCACCAGTGATTCCATTCGACGGGGACTTTAGCGGACAGCGATGTGCGCGGATACCAGTAGCGTCGCCCCACGCGGGCGTATTGCTGCGATACGGCGTTGAGGTCTTTGCCGATCACCAGCACGACGATGGGCGATTCGACCGTATCGCCGGGGGCGAGTTCCTTGGCGAACTCCCAGTCATGCAGGCCGCCGCTGAGGCGAAAACCGCCACCCTCGATCGGGTCAAAGCGGAAGACCCAGTTACCCGACCACGCGACCGATCCGGACAGCACCGATCCGCCAGCATGGGTGAGCGCAAACCACGGGTGCATCCCTTTGGAGGAGCGCCCTAGTTTGGTCTCCACGACTTTGGCATTTTCCAGCCGTTCGTGGACGGAGGTGAATTCCGCGCCCCAATCGCTGGTGTAGTAGTGCAGGTCGTACGCGCCCGCCGGAATATCCAGCGCGAACGAGTCCATGCGCGTGACTTTGAGCGGCTGGTCGCCTGTGCAGCGGATGATCTGCCATGACTCGGTCAGCGCCGTGTCCTGATACACTTTGAGGTGATGATCGACTTCGAAGCCCCTGCCCGTAAAACGCGCGATCAAGTGGCGGACACCCTGAGTTGCGTAGTCCATTTCCACATCGATGAGTTCAAGCGTTTGATTGGTATACCGCTGTCCGTCAACGGTGACGGCGAACAATGCGCCCTCGCCTTTGGGATGCAGCCACGAGTAATCGACGCCCGCACAGCGGATCGGGTAAAGGTGTTTATCAGTCCGTTCCAAGACGAATTCCAACGCCGCAGTGGACAGTGTTACATACGAGGATTTATTTGCGACAGTCATAATCGAATGCTCCGAATGGGGTCATTTGCCAATGCCCGCAGAAATGCCTTTGACCAGATACTTTGAGAAGATGATGAGCACGACGACCGTGGGCAGTGCCGACATGAGCAACCCGGTTTGAAGCAGCGGTTCGTTGGTGATGAAACGCCCCACCACCATCGCGACCGAAGTCGTGATCGTGCGTTTGTTTTCGTCGGGTAGCAGCAGCAGCGCGAGGATCAGCTCGTTCCACATGCTGAGAAAGTTCAAAATACCGAGCGTCAGAATGGATGGACTGCCGATGGGGATGATGATCTTTCGATACACTTGCAGGAGCGTCGCCCCGTCAATTTTTGCCGCTTCAATGAGCTCGTCGGGGATGCTGCGAAAGCTGGCGCTGAGGAAGAAGATGCTGAAGGGCAGGCTGCCCACCGCATACATCAAAATCACCGACAGGTAGTTGTTGATCATCTGTAAGCGAGAGAACAGCAGGTAGATCGGAATGAGCAGCACCTGACCGGGGATCAATTGCAGCGAGATCAGCATCAGGAAGAAGACGCGCTTACCGCGAAACCGCAGTTTGGAGACGGCGAAGGCGGCCAGACTACCGAGGAACAGTGATAGGAAGAGCGCAGATCCGACGATCAGGACCGAATTCCCAAAGCTCCGCAAGAAGCCGTAGGTTTCGATCATAATGCGGATGTTGTCGAGGTTCAGGGCTCGCGGCAGACCGTAGGGATTCGTGAAGTATTCGGTGCGTTCCTTGAGCGCGGTCATCGTCATGTAGAAGAGCGGCAGCAGTGTGCTGGCGGCCACGAGGCACAGCAGCAAGAAGACCGGGACTTTCACTAACAGGATATGCCGCAGATGCGCCCGCTCGCCCGACAGATCGGCATTCCGGGATAAGGTCCGTGTTTGCGTTCCCATGGTTACCCTTCCTCATCAAAGCGGGCGATGCGCAGTTGAATCACAGTGAGAATGAGAGTGATCACAGCGAGCATCAACGCAAGCGCCGCTGCTTGACCGAAGTCAAAGCCGCTGAAGGCTTTTATGAAGATGAAGTAGTCGAGCGTCGTGGTTTCGTAACCGGGACCGCCCGCGGTCAACACGTAGATCAAGCCGAACAGCGATAAGAAGGTATAGATTACGTTGATAACGGTGAGGAACGCGATCACTTTGGCGATCAGCGGGATAGTGATGTAGCGCAGGCGCTGCCACCAGTTCGCGCCATCCAACCGCGCCGATTCAAAGATCGTTGGGTCGATAGCGGTCATCGCCGAGAGTAAGACGAGCATCCCATAGCCGAAGCCGCTCCACACCAGTACAAGGATGATGACGATCACCGAGGTGCTGCCGCGGGCTAACCAGTCAATGGGTTCATTGCCGAGTCCGATGACAATCTGGTTGATGGGGCCAGTATAGTCAAACAGACGGCGAAAGAGCGTCCCAATGACGACGGTCGAAATCACCGACGGCATGAAGAAGACCACGCGGAAGAAGCGCCAGCCCCAGACTTCCTCGTAGATCAACGCTGCGCATACCAGCGACGAGAGCAGCACCAGCGGCACCGCGATTAGAAAGACGAAATTATTCCCTAGTACCCGCCACAAAATGGGGGAGTTGAGCAGACGCGTGTAGTTGTCCAGCCCGATCCATGTGAAGTTGATGCCGTTGGCTGTGCGATTGAAGCTCACGAAGATCGCATAGCCGATGGGGTAGAGGAGCAGCGCGCCGATCAACAATACGGCAGGCAAGATGGCGAAATAAGCGAATCGTTGTTCTGCTTTTGCCAGCTTATTCATACGAAAGACTCTTTTCCCAAAAGTGATGAGTTTATTCGGGACA
>CALKIA010000532.1 GCA_937988705.1 uncultured Chloroflexota bacterium
GGGAAGTAGCTTTTAGGGAGTAGTGCGATGCCATTTATCGAAGCGCCGACGACATTTTACCTTGGTCGCCGCTATGATCCCGCTGCGGATCGGCTGACAAATGATGTGGTCTATTACGACTCGCGGGATCTGACGACGCACGCCATTGTCGTCGGCATGACCGGGAGCGGCAAAACCGGGTTGTGCATCAACCTCTTGGAAGAGGCGATTCTCGATAACATCCCGGCGATTGTGGTCGACCCCAAAGGCGACATCACCAATCTGCTGCTCAACTTCCCCGATTTACGTCCAGAAGATTTTCAGCCGTGGGTGAACGTCGACGACGCCCGCCGCGCCGGGCTCGACGTGCCGCAGTTCGCCGCCGATGTCGCGCACCAGTGGAAAGAAGGACTCGCCGGTTGGGGCATCGTCCCTGACCGCATGCGCTGGCTCAAGTACGCCGCGCGCTACTCGATCTACACGCCCGGTTCCGATGCGGGCTTGCCGATCAGCATTCTCGCCTCGCTGCGCGCCCCGCGCGAAGGTTGGGCGGGTAATGAAGAAGCCCTGCGCGAGAAGATCAACGGCATCACGACCGCGCTGCTCGCGCTCGTCGGGCGCAATGTGCAGCCCGTGCAGGACAAAGAACATGTGCTCGTCGCCAACATCTTTGAGAATGCGTGGCGCAGCGGGCAAGACCTCACGCTGGAAGATATCATTTTGCAGGTACAGCGCCCGCCGTTTAACAAACTCGGCGTGTTCCCGCTCGATGAATACATCTCGGAACGCGTCCGCGGCAAGCTGGCGATGGAACTCAACAATATCGTCGCCGCGCCGTCTTTCCAATCCTGGACGAGCGGTGACCCCATGGACATTCACTCGCTCCTGTACACCAAAGAAGGCCGCCCGCGCGTCTCGATCTTCTACATCGCGCATCTCTCGGAGAGTGAACGCCAGTTCATCATCACGCTGCTGCTCGAAAACGTTCTCGGCTGGATGCGCACGCTCAGCGGCACGACCAGTTTGCGCGCGCTCCTGTACATTGACGAGATGTTCGGCTACTTCCCGCCGTACCCGCGCAACCCGCCCACCAAAGTCCCGATGCTGCGTTTGCTCAAACAGGCACGAGCCTTCGGCCTGGGCATGATTCTCGCCACGCAAAACCCCGGCGATCTCGACTACAAAGGTTTGAGCAACGCGGGAACGTGGTTCATTGGGCGCTTGCAGTCCGAAAACGACATGCAGAAGGTGATCAGCGGCTTACAGGCCTTGAGCACGACCGACAGCCAGTTGAGCCTGAACGAAATCAGCCGCATGATCCCGCAGATCAAGCCGCGGACATTCGTCATGCACAATGTCCACGACAACAACGGCGCCATTATGCTGCATACGCGCTGGGCGATGAGTTATTTGCGGGGGCCGCTCACCCGGCAGCAGGTGCAGGTCTTGATGGCCGATCAACGCGCGGCGCTCATGATGCGGATCGGCGCGTATACGGCGAATGTTCCGGCCCAGTCATCGCAGGTCTACACGCCGCCGCCGCAGTCGACGCCGCCCGGTGGCGCCGTCGGTTTCGCGGCGCAGATGGCGCAGCAGTCCGCCCGCACTGCGCTGCCGCCCGCGCTGCCCGAACTTCCACCTGCGCCGCCGCCCGCCTTGCCGGAGCTCCCGCGTGATCCCTACGTACAGAATACGCAGGGCATGTCGACCGCGCCGCTCACGCCAACTCAGAATCTCGCCACGGGCTACTCGCAGTCGTTCACACCGCCCGGTTTCTCGCCGCATCAGCCCCCTGTCGCCGCTGCGACACCGCAGTACTTCCTCGCGCCCGGCGTCAACAGCGATCAGGCGACGATGCGCTATACGCAGCGGATGGGCGCGATGCCGCTCGGCCAGTCCGGCGGCGCAGCACTGGCCTACAAGCCCTATCTGCTAGCGCAGGTCGCCATCCGCTTCAGCGACCGCAAAATCCAGACCTATATCGTCCGCCAATACAGCTATCTCGTGCCCGATGTGGATCGGTCAGGCTTGGTGCGCTGGGAAGATTATGGCGTCAAGTCGCTGGATACACGCCGCGTCTCCGGTGAACCGCAGGTGCCCAATGCGCTGTTTGGTGATCTCCCCGGCGGCCTGACTGACGCCAAGCGCCTCACCGCGCTCAAGCGCGAATTGGTCGATATGATGTATGCGACCGTGCGCTTGCAAATTCCGTTCAATTCCACGCTCGACCTGTACGGCAACCCGGATCAGGATATGAGCGTGTTCCAGTCGCAGCTTCAGCAGGTGGCGCGCGAACGGCGCGACGCCGAAATGGACGCACTGACCGCCAAATACGAAAACGTGATCGATAAGCTGGACGACAACGAAAAGCGTAAGATTCAGCAGTTGGAAGCGGAAAAGCGCGAACTGGCAAACCTGAAGCGGGAACAGTTGTTCACGACGGGCGAGGCCGTGCTCGGTCTGCTGAAAGGGCGCACCTCCTTTACCTTGTCGCGCATGAGCCGCTCCGCCGTCTATAAGGAACGCTCGAAGGGCGCGAAGGAACTGCATGAGTTCGACTTGCAGCAAATTCAGGAAGACCGCGACCGCTCGGTGCACGAATATGAGGCCGTCGTCGCCGCCATCAATGAGAAGTGGGCGAAGATCGCCACCACCATCGAGAATTATCCGGTCACGCCCTACAAGAAAGACATCACCGTCGAATTGTTCGGCATCGGCTGGATTCCGTTCTGGTATTCGGTCGTCAACGGTCAGCCGCTGCTGCTGCCCGCCGCCGAATAACCCCGTAAATTGTCGGGGAGGGGCCGGGGCTGTCAGGGGTAGGTTTTTAAGGTTTATCCGCAGGTCGGTTGAATACACCCAGAATCGGAACGAGAAATCTGTAGGGACGAGGCATGCCTCGTCCTCGATATTCACCTCTGTCACGAGAGGACGAGACATGTCTCGTCCCTACAATTAAAAACCTGCCCCCGAGAGAGGCCGGGGTGGGGTTAGATGCCCAATTTCTCCGGCAGCCCCTGCGTCCACACCTTGATCGCTTCCCAGTTGCGCAAATCCGACGGCCCGAACATACCCATAAACAGTTTTTCGGGGAAATGCAGAATCTTGGGGTCGAATTTACCGCCGAACATCTCCAGAGCGATCAGATGCAGCCCGGGGTAGTGGGTCAGCTCTTGGTCGAGCTGCTTGCGTGCGCCCGCCCAGGCGTCCTTGGTATCCAACATGATCGGGCCGAGCGCGAACATGGCGACCTTCCGCGCCGCCAGCGCGTCCCGCTGAGCGGTCAAAAACTGCTGCGCCTCTTTGTGCAAACGGTGCGCGTAGATCGGGACACCAACGATGACGGTATCGTAAGCTTCGAGGCCGCTCACCCTGGGCATGGCTTCTACGTCGACGTTCAAACCGCACGCTTGGAGCGTGGCAGCCACCGCCTCCGCGACTTCCCGCGTTGAGCCGTAGGTGGTTGCGTAAGTGACCAAGACTCTAGACATGATCTTTGCTCCTCAACTGTTCTACTAAATCCTGCGTCCATGCCTTGATCGCGTTCCAGTCACGGTGATCGACAGCGGGCGTTGGCTTGAAAATCTTGTTGAGCAGAAAACCGGAATCGGTCGCTTTCATTTTGCCGCCAAACATCTCCAGCGCGATCGGCTTCAGCCACGGAAACCGCTTCAGCTCCATGTCGATCTGCGTCCGCGACCCTTTGAAATCGCCTGCATCCCCCTTGCCCACCGGGCCAAGCGCGAAGATCGCCACCTTCAGGTCGTTCAAATCGGCTTTCCGCCGGTTGAGAAACTGCCGCGCATCCGTGTGCAGCAGCGTGTTGTACATCGGCGCGCCGAGCACCAACGCCGTATACTCTTCCAATGACGCGACTTCATTCACAGACGTGAGCACCACCTCAAGCCCGGCAGCGCGCAGCGTTTCGGCCACGAATTCCGCGACTTCGCGCGTAGATCCCCCCGTGGAAGCGTAAGCGACTAAGATCGATGACATGAACTCCCCCTTCATTTTTACTGCATGCAATATTTACGTAAAACACCGGCTCAGGGTAGTGGAATCCATCATGTTTCTAGCCTCCAATCACCAGCAGTCTGCCCTGCCCCTGGCATACCTGTCGGGCAAGCGCCCGGCCATTCGTGAAACCCGTGAAAACGCTGTATGAAGTCAGTTAGGTTTGCCGGTGCGTTTAGCGGACTCTGCTATAATATTCGTGATGGAGATTACAGAAGACAAACCGGTATGACTCAGCGGATGGAGAAATTTAGCCCGGAAGCGCGGCGGGTGTTGAATGCGGCGGAGCGCGAGGCGCTCGACATGGATCACCCAGCCATCCTACCGCTGCATCTGCTGCTCGGGATGTTGGAAGTCTCCAATAGTCGCGCCTACCGCATCCTGCGCGATCTCAGCCTTGAATACCGCGACGTGCTCCCGATGGTGCAGGAACTCTCGCCGACGATGGTGCATGCCGCGCAGCGGGTGGTCGAACTCTCGCCGGAGACGCGCCGCGTGCTCGAATACGGCCTCGACGAATCCCGCCGAGCGGGTGCAGAGCAAATCGGCTCGGATCATCTGCTGCTCGGCTTGATGAAAAAGCCCGACTACGCCATCGTCAACGTGTTACAACGCGTCAGCCTTGACCCGGATACTCTCCGCCGCACCGTCCGCCGCACCATGCTCGAAGCGCAGGAAACAGGGCTCATCGATCCCATCCAGCGCACCACGCCCGTCGGTAACGGCAACGGGCATAGCCATGGGAATGGCGGCGGCAGCGCCGCGCTTGACCCGCGCCTGAAAATCATTCAGATGGTGGAAGAAGGGAAAATCACGGCTGCCGAAGCGGGCGATCTGCTGCGCGCCATGCAGTTCGCATCGATGCCCGCCGTCGCCTTCACCAATCGGGCGACCACCGAGATCGAACAGGTGCGTGGCCGCGCCATCCGCATCACCCTCACCGACAAAACCACTCACCAGCCCAAAGCCGATGTGCGCATCTCAGCCGACCGGCTGCAAGCCGAAATCTTCGTGCTGATTCAACTGCTCTACAACGGGCACATGGGTAAAGTGGGCGAATGGGATAGCGCCAGCGATCACGTCCAGATTTCGATTGAGTGATTCAGCTTCACGGGGGCAGGATGCCCTTGATGATCCCGAGCGCCGCCCCTAGGCCATCCTCTTGCCGCAGTGCTGCGCCCAACGCCGCCGCTCGGGCTTTGATCCCCGTGTCCGTCGTCAGTTCTGTGATCGCCGCCGCGAGGTGATCCACCGTCAAAGCTTGCATCCGAATGGGGGCGACGCCCACGCCGAGTGCCCGCGTCCGTTCGCCCCAGTACGGTTGATCGGCGGCGAACGGCACGACCATGCTCGGCACGCCTGAACGCAGCGCCAGCCCCGTCGTCCCCGACCCGCCATGATGAATCATCGCGGCCATCCGTGGGAACAGCCACGTATACGGCACATAATCCACGCTCAGAATCGTGTCTGGTAAATCGCCGCCCAGCTTGGCCCACCCGGACGCGAGCACACCGCGCCGACCGGCCTTGCCCAGTGCCGCGATCACGGTGCGCGTGAGCGCCGCCGGATCGGGCGCGATCATGCTGCCAAAACCAATGAACACCGGCGGATCGCCAGCGGCCAACCAGTCGGTGAGCGCAGCGGGCGGTGTCCAGTCCGATTCGTCGAGCAGCCACCAGCCGGTGAGGTGAACGTCAGCGCCCCAATCCGGCGGACGCGGCACGACCCGTTCGCTGAAGCCATTGATGATCGGATCGGACGTGGGCTTGAAGATCAGCGGCGCGGACGACAAACCCAGTTTGCGCCGAAAGCGGTTGATCGGCTGGCGAAACAGCACCCAGAACAGCGTCTCCGCCAGCGTATACGAGGCGCGATTCAGCCACCCCCCCAGCGACCGCGCCGCCAGCAGCGGAATCGGGAATGCGCGCGTCGGCAGCAGCGGGATCACGGACACAGCGATGTGCGGAATCCGCAGTTTCTCGGCCAGATCGCGCCCATACGCTGCACCGGGCAGTTGATTCAGGATGAGATCGGTCGCGCGCAAGTTCTCCGCGAGAAAAGCGCGTTCATAGGCCTCCGCCATCTGGCCATACGAGCGACGCAGCGCGCCCATCAGCTTGATCGGGTTGCGCGTGTTCATCCCGCTGCCTGCTGCCAACTGCACCAGCGCCTCGGCATCACCTTCGACCCGGTGAAATTCCAGCCCCTGCCCGCGCACCAGACCTGCAAACGACTCGAACGTCGCCACGCGCACCTGATAGCCCACCTCGGCTAAAGCACGCCCCAGAGCGACATACGGCTGCACGTCCCCCCGTGATCCCAGGGCCATAATCGTAATTCTGGTCATGTAGACCGCTTTCGACTGAACCATGTTCAGTGATCAGTTTACCGTGACAACCTGCGAGATAGAGTTATGGCATCCGCTTGACGGATGCAACATCTTCTTGTACGCTGCTTTTATAGAACATGCGTATCATTTTCATTTAAGAATCCAGACAGGATGCGAATATGACGTTGTCAGCCGAACAGGGGGCAGAACTACTCAAGACCTTGCAGGCCCGTTTTACGAAAAACATGCGCCGCCATCCGGGTCTTGATTGGACGGCAGTCCGGGGCAAGCTGGAAGCGAACGCTGAAAAACTGTGGTCACTCAGTGAAATGGAACGAACGGGCGGTGAACCGGATGTGGTTGGCCACGACCCAGCGACGGGTGAATACATCTTCTATGATTGTTCTGCCGAGAGTCCTGCCGGCCGCCGCAGTCTTTGTTACGACCGGGCCGCGCTGGAATCACGGAAAGTCGCCCAACCAGACAACAGCGCTCTGGATCTCGCCGCGGCGATGGGCATTGAGCTTTTAACCGAAGCGCAGTATCGCGAGCTGCAGCAGCTGGGCACTTTCGATCTGAAGACGTCGAGCTGGGTGCAAACACCGGCGGATATTCGTAAGCTTGGTGGTGCCATTTTTTGTGATCGCCGCTACGGCCGGGTGTTCGTGTATCACAACGGCGCACCTTCTTACTATGCCGCACGCGGGTTCCGGGGCGCGCTCCGAGTCTAAACCGCGCGCTTTGACCCTTCACGCTTCACCCAAGAGTGGGCATACGGGACACAAACGAATGGAGACGCGGCGGTGCCGGACGCTCCGTGAGCTGGAATTTATGACTTATCTGCGCCGTCACCCGGCATTTTGTCCAGGAACGGGCGGCCTTGATTAGGCCTAAGTTTCTTGGTTCTCGGTTTTGATGCGGTAGCGCACGGATTCGAGCGCCGTTTCCAGATCCTCGAAGGCGGGCATCAGCACACCTCGTTTGGCGAACGTATCACGTAGAAACTTGATCCAACTGGTTGTGCCCACATACGTGACCTGAATGCGGCCGTCCGTGGATGAACCCGCGTTCGCCTGATTCGCGGCCTGTACGAGCTTAAGCATGGCAGCAAAATCGGTATTCGCGCCGCGGGTATCGCTGATGCGGTGAAACACCCGCGGATCGTCGGCGATCAGTTCGGAGCTGGTGCGGTACATGTCGAGGACTTCCTCGATAGTGATGTGGCCGGTGTAGACGGCGATCAGGATGGGTTCGGTAGCTAAGCGTTCAACGATGATGGGCATGCGACCTTGCGTCCTTCAGTGCAAAAGCGAGTTAAAACAGTGTAATCTCGGCATTTCTGTCCCGACTCTTAAGAAATCGCCGCTCATAGACTTTTCATCTCTGGGCTGGCTTATTCGATCTGCACGGTCGGATCTTCCGGCTTGATAATGCGTCCTTTCCACATTACCCCACCGTAGCGCGTCTGCCAGTAGACCGCCCGCGCGGCGATCACCGTCATCAGCAGCGCCGAGATCGGCATGAAGATCGCATCCTGCACGCGCTGACGGGTCGCCAACGCGGTAAGCGCGCGGATGGCCAGGCCGATGAACGTCAGAACCAGTGGAATGACCGGATACAGCGTGTCGAGCGGCAGCAGCCAGCCCATGAGCAGCCAGAGCGGCGGCGCGAGGAAGATCAGCCAGTGGAAAGCGGTCGCCAGCAGCAAAAAGCTGATCTTGCCGCCGTAGCCCGCAATGATATTCTTGGCGAACCCGTCGCGCACGCCGCGCCAATTCCGGTACATGCGGCAGGTGATTAAGCCCGCGCCGTCGGCCATACGCAGCCGCAAACCTTGCGCCTTGATCCGCCGCGCAAACGTGATGTCCTCCACGATCCGGTCGCGCACGCGGATGTGCCCGCCGATCGCCGTGTAGGCTTTGCGCCGGAACGCGAGGCATTGACCGTTCGCCGCCGCGAACGCCGCGAACGGCGTCCGGTGCACGAGGAACGCGGGCAAATAACCGAGGATGACCAGCGCGATCAGCGGCACGATCAGGCGTTCGCTCCACGTGACCGTTGTCTGCGTTGACCACACCGTGAGTAGATCGGCTTTGCTGCGTGTCATCTGCCGGATGAGCGCTTCCAGCGCCTGCGGCTGCCACTTCACGTCCGCGTCGGTGAACAGCAGAATTTCGCCGCGCGCCGCGTTTGCCAACTGCTGACACGCCCAGTTTTTTCCCAACCACCCCGGCAGGAGTGGCTGCCCCAGAATCACAGTCAATCGTTTGTCACCATTCGCCGCGCCGAGCGCGATATCGCCCGTACCATCCGTCGATTGATCGTCCAGCAGGATAATCTCGAACGCGGGATACGACTGTGCCAGCAGCGACTTCACTGTGTAGGCGATGGTGTCTGCTTCGTTGCGCGCCGGGATCAGCACGGAGACATACGGCAGGGGCAGCGGGCGCGTCAGATCGAGATTCACCTGTTGACCGGGGCGCAGCGGTTTTGCTTTGGGCGGGCGCCGTAGGCGCGGAAAACTCACCGCGTTCAGGGTGGCGGTGAGCAGGATGATGAGCAGCGGGGGCGCAATCAGCGCGGTCAGGATGATGGTGAGCATGATTTTTGGGCATCGTAGGGGCGCGCAGCAGCGCGTCCGCAGAACCAAATGAACTTATAAAGTAGATTGCCGAAAGTCATTCTGGAGGGGCAGGCCTATGTGTCTGCCCGTTGCGGGCGCACACGGTGGTGCACCCCGACGTCCAAGCGTCCATGTCTTTCGCCAGCTTACTTACGTCTACCGCTCACACCCACACCTACGAGGACAGGATTGGCGGATGCTGTTTGCTCCCCACCCTGAATTCGGGGCGGGGTCGGAAGTGGGGCGGAAAAACGAACGTCTTAACCTCGCAGCCGCTCCAAAATCCACGGGCGGAAGCCGGGCGCATGCTGGAAATCGGCACGATACTTCCACACCAGCAGCGCCGCGTTGACCGCCAGCACCGTCAGCAGCACCGGGTCAGGCCGCGTGATCAGATAGTAACTCATCAGGCACAGCAGCGTCAGCAAAACCGCCCATCCGGAACGCGCGACCACCGAAAACCACACGCCGAGCAGAATGCCGCCGAATGTCGGCGCTTCCCACAGCGTGAGCGCCGTCCACACGCCAAAACTCACGGCGACCGCTTTGCCACCGCGTCCGCGCAGGAATGGTGAATAAGCATGCCCGAAGATCGGCGCGAGCGCAACGATGATCAGCGGTACGCCCGACAAGCCGATGACATATTTGGCGATGCTCACCGGAATCGCCCCTTTGAACGCATCCAGCAGCATGGCGATCAAACCGATTTTAGCGCCGCCCGCCTTCATGACATTGGCCGCGCCGGGATTGCCATCGCCGATGCTGCGCGCATCGGTCTTGGTGAGCGCCCGTCCAAGCCAATAGGCCAGCATCAGCGACCCACTGACGAAGCTGATGGCCGTCCAAGTCACCGTTTGCAGCAGCGTGTTAGCGTCCACGCGATCGCCTCCCTGCCCACAACAGCATCCCACCCATCGCCACAAACCCGACGAGCGCCGGGCCGGGCAGCCCCCAGAACACGGCTAGACCGCCCGTTTCCAACAGCCATGTGATCCCATAGATGATCACGAGCGGGCGCGTAGGCAGCTCGTAGATCGGCGCGAGGCGTGAGGCGACCAGCGTGATCAGCGCGGAGGCCAGCAGCCACCCGGCGAAATTCACCAGCGGGATGCCAAAGTACGCGCCGGGGACTTCCCAGCGCCACAAATCCCACGCCACCATCTGCGGATCGAGAAACAAATCCCACGCGGTAAACGCCAGCGCGGTGACGAGGACAAACCTCACCCCCACTCGCTGCGCTCGTTTCCCCCTCTCCTCTAGGAGAGGGGGTTGGGGGGTGAGGTTCGTAATCACCTGCGCCAGCGCCCAGGCGGGCGGCAGCATCATCAGCCACGCCAGCGGAATGAGCAGCGGCACACCGCCGACCTGCGGCTGTAAGCGCGGCGTATAGTCGTAGCTCCCGAACGGAAAGCCCGTCGTGTGCCCGATGAACTCGGTCAACCACGCCAGCACGACGATCACGCTGATGGTGAGCAGCCCGCGCCGGACGCCCCACGCATTAATCAGCACAAGGCACACGGCGATCACCTGCATGAGCACGCCGAGACTCACGGCGGCGGGCAGCGCGGAATCGCCGAGCGTCCAGCGGATGATCGGCACGCTGATCATGGTCAGAATCCACACGGCGACCAACCCGTAAATGATGCGTTCTTTCGCGGAAATCGGTGGGAATGCGCGGATCATAACGCCTTCAGCAGCTTATCGAGATCGCCCGCGACTTCTAAGCCCGCGCACGTGCCCGTCCCTTCGAAAATCAGGCCGCCGCCCGTGCGCGTCAGGCAGACGCTGATCACGGCCTTGAGCGTTTCCGGCACGCGCACGCCCATATCATGGCGGCTTGGCCCCGGCAAAATCGACGCTTCCGCGCGGCGCGCATTGATCTCCAGCCGCTTGTGCTTGTCCGACACCACCCATTCGACGGCGTGTTCGCTCACTTCGAGCTTGTCGATTTTGGCGTAGCTGTAGCTGGCGAAACGGTGCAGTTGGCCTTCATGCCACAAGCCCGCCAGAAAACCGGGGAACCAACTGCCCATCAGCGGCGTGATGGCACACGCTCCGGTGAACGACGTGCCTTCGGACTCGGCGAAATGGTTGGTCTGCATCCACACCCAGCCGCCGGGGAACGATTTGCCCCAGTCTTTCTCGATGTAGCCGTGCCCGCCGGTGAAATCGACCGTGCGCCCGTTGACCGTGAGCGCGCCCTCCAGTGTATGATCGAACGAGAGCACACCGTGATAGCATTCGAGGAACGGCAGGTAGCCCAGCCAGCCCATCACGCCCGGTTCGAACCGATTGACGCGCCACGGCGTCGCCGCACCAAAGCGGATCGTACCGCTTACGGTGCGCAGATCGTCGTCAATCGCGAGCGTAAGCTGCTCCATGCGGAATTGATTCGCACCGATCCCCACCTGAAACGGCGAGTCGACGGCGTTGAACTGTTCGGCGGGGAAGCGGTGGTAGCTGACCGCGCCGCTCACGCCATCAAACACCTGCACGAAGGCGTGCTGCACGGCGGGATCATCACTCAAAAAAATGCCGGGGATGATGGCGAACCGCTCGCGGCGGTCAGCGCTGACCAGTTTGTAATACCAGCCTTCGAAAAACGGTGGACGTTTGCCCACCCCGTGATAGCGTTCCGGGTGCAGGGTCTTACGAATGTGATCCAGCACGAATGACCTCAAGCCAATGAACAGTCGACAGTGAACAGTTTACAGTGAAAGCAATAACCGCTCGCCGGAATCGTCTTTGCCTGTTCACTGTGAACTGTTCACTGTGAACTCCGCGCAGCGGTTACTGCTTCAGTTTTTCGCGCACCAATTGATACCAGTAATCTTGTGCCGGGATCAAGCCGGGGTCTTGCGTTAGCGATACCCAGAACAGCGAAAACTGGTGCTCTTCGGCTTGCTGCAACCAGTGATGCTCGGTCGGGCCGCTGACCGTCAGATGGTACATATGGCGCTGCACATCGTCGGTCAGATGCACATGCGGCACCCAGCCTTTGCGCCCGGAAACCTGAATCAGTTCCCGATCATGCACCTGATATTCGGGCACAATCACCTGATCGTAATTGTCTTCGCTGCCCATCACGCGCACTGTGATGCCCCGGCGCAGCAGCACGGCTTTGACCAGCGTCCCCTCAGCGCCGGGGGAAGCTTGCAGGATGGTGTCCCGCACGATGATGCGTTCGCCCGGTTCGAGCGGCTGCTGGATGGTGCACAGGTGCTTGACCAACTCCACATCGGTCAGCCCCGTCTCTTCGCGCGTTTCACGAAACAGGGCGGCTTCCAGGCTCTCACCCGCTTCAACCGTCCCCGCGGGCAGTTGAATTCCGGCGGTCGGGTGTTGAAACACCAGCAGTTCCCGATCATCAGGAACATCGCGGGTGATGAAGGCGGTCACTTTGTCGAGCGTCATTCTATCCTCTACCCTGCGGCGGTCTAGTGAACGGGTGGGTCACTCATGGGCGAGCATCGTCCGGGTCGCCGCAAGTATTCATTAGCTCTCATCATACAGCCGACTAGCGTGTGCCATACCTTTCGAAAACGTGAGCATCTGCCCCGCTGGGAGAGACGTTAGTCCTGTTCAACCGGCGTGTCGTTAGCATGGATCAGGTCGAAGATGAACAGCGCCAGACCCTGCACGAAGATGCCCACGCCCATCCCGCGCCGGTACGCGCCACCGTTCCGGGCCAGCCACTGGCCGCCGCGCATATAGACCAGGTCGAGCAGCGCGTTGATCCACAGCAGCCGCTGGAGGTTTGCGCCTTCACGGTGCAGTATCTCCGGCGCATAGGGATCGGGCAGCGTTTGGACGCGCTGATCGGCCATGCGCCCACCGACATAGGCAATCGCGACATTGATCACACCCCAGCCGATGAACTGCGAACCAACGCCGCGCCAGAACTTCGTCCCCAGCGACAAGATCGCGCCGAGGCCAATGCTCGCCAGCGCCCACTGAATCAACCGGATTGATAGGATGCGTTGAAACCGCCAGATATCCATCGAACCTCCTTACTCTGAGCAACCGTTGGTGCGTGCTGTCGTTCCGACCCCACCCCCGCCCCTCCCCGAATTCAGGGAGGGGAGACAGCATCGTTCGCCAAGCCTCCCCTCTCCCCGCTTGCGTGGGAGAGGGGCCGGGGGGTGAGGGGGTTATGCTGTTGCCTATGCCTGAATCCGCAACCACTGCCGCAGCTTGGGCGGGATGCGCTTCGGGCTTTCCTGCGAGAGCATGAGCGTCATGCCCACGCTGATCAACACGTTGGTCAGCAGGAAGAACACGCCTTCTTCCAGCGGCAGCTTGCCGCCAATGTGCAAATCGACCGTCTTTTCCGGGTTGATCGACCAGGTCCCGGAGTCAATCGCCAGCGAGTCGGAAAGACCGAGGTACAGCGTCGGCAGGACGATTCCGAGCGCGACCAGTTTGCGATGCTGCACCAGAATATCGCCACCGAACGCCGTCTGGAACATCAGCGGGAGCAGCCCCCACGCCAACGTCAGGCTCAGATAGGTCAGCTTCTGACGCCGCGTGATCAGGTTGTAGACCGACCATACCCACACCGCGCCCAATCCCAGCGTCAAGCCGACGCGGTAACGCCAGCCCGCTTTGGGCGGCGCCTCATCCGAAGGCGTGTAGCGCGCCATCGTCAGCAGAAGCATCCCGGTCAGCGCGGTTTGCAGCACGAAAAAGGTGTATTCCTCGATCGGCACGTAGCCCAGCACCAGCCCCGTGACCAGCTTCTTGTCGTACCACCACACCCGTGTCTTCACGAGGTAGTTGTCCCATGGCGTGGTATACGCGACCGCCAGCCCCACATGCGCCGCGACAATCGCCGCCGGGGGGAGCGCGCCGAGCTTATCCGGCAGCTTCTTGCCGCGCTTCGCATCGAACCACGCGAAGAACCCCAACGCCGCGAGCGGAATGATTACAAATTTCGCCAGAAACCCAAAGTACTTCATCAACGAGTCCTATGAAGAGAGGATAAAAACGAAAAGAAGTTAACCACAGAGAACACAGAGAACACAGAGAAATAGATTAGGAATCGAGAACAATCCGCTTAAGTCCGTGCAGAAGTTTGTAAGAGTTAAAGTTGATGAGTAATCCTAAACGGCACTGAGTCAGTTTGAGATAAGTCATCACTTGCGCTTGATGAACGGCGGTGAGGTCTTCGACGGCCTTCAATTCGACCACCACGAGATTAGAGACGAGAAAATCGAGCCGAAAGCCACATTCGACCTGAATCCCCTTGTATGTAACTGGAAGGGGCTTTTGCCGTTCGTAGGCCAACCCCCGCAGCATGAACTCATGGGCGAGACATTCCTCATACGCCGATTCAAGCAAGCCGGGGCCGAGTTCGCGATGGACTTCAATCGCTGCTCCGATAATCTTGTGCGTGAGTTCGTTATCGCCCATCCCTGCGCCCATGATGTTTTTAACTTACTCCTCTGTGTTCTCTGTGTTCTCTGTGGTTTAATTCTTTTCTTGCTTTTAATCTCTTCTTCTCTTTCCCAAGTCATGCAAGATCGTCGCGGCCGCATTGCGACCCGCCGCGCCCATGATCCCGCCGCCGGGGTGTGTGCTCGCGCCCGTCAGGTACAGCCCCTTGACCGGGGCGCGATACGTGCTCATGCTCAGCGCCGGGCGCAGCATGAACATCTGATCGATGGACATCTCCAGATGCATGACGTTGCCCCGATGCAAGCCGAGTTCGCGTTCCAGATAGAGTGGTGTCTCCACCAGCCAGTCGATCACGTTATCTTTGGTCATGTTGGGCGCATAGCGGCGCAGCACGCCGAGCACCTTGTCAGCCTCGCGTTCGCCAATGTCATCCCATGACTCGCCGTTCGCCAGCTCATACGGAAAATACTGCGCCCACAGAAACAGCACATGCTTGCCTTCGGGCGCGAGTGTGGGATCAGACGCGCTCCACGTCATGGCGATGATTGCGGGATCGCTCGACGGACGTCCACCGAGATAATCGCCGTAGGCGCGTTCGAGATAGGCCATGTCCGGACACATGAACTGCATGCCGATGTGATGATCGCCGAACGCCTTGCCCGCCGGAGTCGGCAGCGCGGTGTAGTTTGGCAGCTCGTGGACGGCGGCGCGGATCACCATGCCGAAGCCGTTGCCGATGCGCGATCGTTCGATCAGCGTGCGCTTATCGTTCGGCAGATCGTCGCCCAGCAGCTTCATCGTCGTGTGGATGTGTGCACCGCTGACTACGGCTTTCGCTGCGGTGAAGCGTTCGCCGCTGGCCGTCTCCGCACCGACCACCCGCCCATTCTCACTGAGCAGGCGCGTCACGGGCTGATTGAGCAGCACCTGACCGCCATGCGCCTCGATCATCTTTTGCAGCGCCTGCGTGAGCTGGCCTGATCCGCCGCGTGGACGCTTCACGCCGCTCTCGTGATACATGGGATGCCAGAGCGCGAACGGCGCGGAGAACGGTTCGGTCGGCGGCGGGCCAGACTGCGCCGCCATCCACGCGATCAACGCCGGGACACGCGGATCGCTGAATGACTGCTTGAGCACCTGCCCGTAGCCGCGAATGAGGTCGTTGAGCTGATCCATCCCATTGCGATTGAAGCCCTGCCCGAAGATCATGTAGCGTCCGAGGTTGAGCGGCGTCGGCGCGTGCATGAACGCCCCGACCATCCCTTCGGCCATCGGTTTCCACTTGTTGATGAATTTGCGGTAGTTCTCCGCGTCGACGGGTGACATCTGCGCGATGCTCTCAATCGTCCGTTCGACATCGCGCCACACGGTGAAATGCGAGCCATCGGGGAAGGGCGCGAAGAACAGCGGGTCGAGGTCGATGTAATCCAGCCCGTACTTTTCGAGTTCGAGATCGCGCACAATCGGCGTGTGGTTGATGAGGATATGGGCCGATCCGCCGAGGTCGAACTTGAAACCGGGCACGATCTCTTCGGTGACGACTGCACCGCCCGCCTTATGCCGCCGCTCGATGACGAGCACTTTGTAACCCGCTTGCGCTAAATAGCCCGCACAGACCAGCGCGTTATGTCCCGCGCCGACGACCAGAATGTCACAGTCTGCCATGAAGTTCTCAATCTGTTTTGAGTGCCGCGAAGAGATTTTGCCAGTACTCCGCGCGATCCAGCGGATGCGGATCGCCGGGGATATTGACGATTTCGAAGGTGGTGTGGTACGTGGTGATGTTGTCCAGCGCGTGACACGCCGCCGCTGCGACATCGTTACGGCTGATGATGCCGCTGATCTTATCGCCCTGATCGACCTGCACGCCCGCCATGCCGCCGGGTTGATCGGTTAGCCCGCCGGGACGAATGATCGTATACGCCAAGCCGCTCTCACGCAGCGCGTTTTCGCCTTTGAGCTTCCAATCGAGCACACGCCCAAAGTTGTTCAGCGGGTGTTCGCTGTGCGTGACCAGCGCCGACGAGATGAGGATAAAGCGCTGCACGCCCGCCGTTTGCGCCGCATTGACGAGATTGCGCACACCCTCATAATCGACGCGCTCCGGCCGGTCATCACCTACGGGAACGCGCGTTCCGGTCGCGCAGATGACCGCCCGCACCCCGGCCATGGCGGGCGTTAACGTCGCGGCATCAAGCGTGCTGCCCACCACAAATTCGACGCCTTCACCGAGCACTCCCTGCGCCTTGGCCTGATTGCGTACCAGCGCCCGCACTCCGTAGCCCGCCGTTTTCAGCTTGCCGACGATCTGCTGTCCCGTGCCGCCCGTCGCTCCGGCGACAAGAATGGTTTCTGGCATAGTTTCACCCTCTGCTCTCTGTGCTTATTGCCTCGCCTCACCCCTGCACCCACGCAAGCGGGTAATCTGTCTCCCCTCCCTGAATTCGGGGAGGGGCTGGGGGTGGGGTGAGCAGTTCAAACAACGGACGAGGTATACCTCGTCCCTACAGCGGTCTTCGCCCAATTTAGGGGGTGAGGCTCGCTTAGCTTGTCACCCGGTCGCTCGCCTCGTCCAGCGCGGCGACCTCATCGGCGGTC
>CALKIA010000533.1 GCA_937988705.1 uncultured Chloroflexota bacterium
GTAAAGTACACATCTTCGAGCGACGGTTCCAGCGGGACGACGCTGTAGACGGCAATCTGCGCGCCCACCAGCTTAGCCACAACCTCCGGAATGCCCGTGTAGGCGACGTTCTCGAGCACCAGCTTATCGCCATTGATCGCGCCCACTACCCCATCCAGCAGCGCGCGGGCGCGTTCAGCTTGACCGTCCGCCACTTCGATCTCAACCTTGATGCTCGTGTGCGTCTGGTGGGCTAATTCGCGCGGTGTACCCAAGGCAACGATCCGCCCCTGTTCCAGCACGGCGACGCGGTCACACAGGCGCTGCGCGTCATGCAGATTGTGCGTCGCCAGCAGCACTGTCTTACCTTCGCCGCGGCTGACCTGCACGATCAGATCGTTCACGTCTTTGGACGCAATCGGGTCGAGTCCAGCAGTCGGCTCATCGAGAAACAGGATGTCCGGCTGATGCAGGAAGGCTCGCGCCAGAGCGAGGCGCTGCTTCATCCCCTTGCTGTAGCCGCCGACTTTCTCGGTGGCGCGTTCTGCTAGATTGAAAGACTCCAGCATTTGGGTGACGCGGCCGCTCACCTGTTCACGTGGAATGCCGTATAAATCGGCAAAGACGCGCAAATTGTCGCGGGCGTTCAAGCCCTCGTAGAGCGAGGGCGTCTCCGTGAGTACGCCCGTCTTTTTGCGCAGCTCGCTTCCCTGCTTGACCGGATCAAAGCCGAGCACGCGCGCTGATCCGTCCGACGCGTTGAGCACGCCGTTCAGTAGACGGACAGTAGTCGTCTTGCCTGCACCATTGTGTCCGAGTAAGCCAAACACTTCCCCCGCGTACACGTTCACCGTCAGGTGATCGACGGCGGTCTTATCGCCGAAGCGCCGCGTGAGGTTGTTAGTTTCGATGACGGTATTCATCGATGATTCCCCCTTGAATACAGGTAACGATCATAGCATTGGAACCGGGCTTTGTCCGGTCAAGAAGATGTCAAAAGCCATTATCTGCTCATGCGGCGTTCATCCTGGTCTGTTATACAATTACGACCTTAATGAACAAAAGGAGAATCCGTATGATCGATCTGGCTGGAATCAAAGAGATGGTGGCGCAGACTGACGAGCATACGCTCACACTGTACCTCAATGTCGATAATACGACGCCGGAGAATCAGGCGCAGACCCCGGCGTGGCGCATTTACGCGAAGAACAAGCTGTTCGAATTTGAGACTGCGGCGAAAAACCAAACGAATGCGTGGAACGATATCCGGTCACGAGTCGAGGCGTTTTTCGAGCAGTACAGCCCGTCGAGTAAGGGACTGGCGCTGTTCGCGTGGAACGGGGCGCTGCAAACCATCGAACTGCCGTTCGCCGTCGACAATCAGGCGTCGTTCGGCAATCCGCAGATCGCACCGCTATTGTGGGTGTTGGACGAATTTGAACCCTACTTGATCGTGCTGGTCGATCAGGAGAAGGCGCGGTTTTTTGTAGCCCAGCTGGGCAGCATCGGTTTCCGCGAAGGACACGAAGTCGATCTTGAGGGCTATGACTTTCGCGAACGCACGTATGCGGCGAACCCGAATCCGGCGGGCGGTGGCAATGCGGTGCACGGCGGTTCGGGACAAGATGAGTTCGACGCTATGCTCGATGAACACCGTGCGCGTATGTACCGGCAGGTGGCCACCGGCATCGAGAATTATGTCAACCAGCGCCAGATTCGCCGCTTCTTCCTTGGCGGCAGCGAACAGTCGGCGCACGCCGTGAAGAATCTGCTGCCGTCCAAGCTGCAAGACACGGTGATCGCCACACTGCCCATTCCGCTCCGGCTTAACCAGACGGAAATCCTCGACGCGGTGCAGCCTAAAGCTATCGATTACGAGCGCAAAGAAGAAATGCGCATCGTGCAGGAGGTGATTGATTTTGCGAAAGCGGGCGGGCGGGGTGCCCTGGGCATGAAACAGGTCATGGACGCACTCACCATGCAGCGCGTTGAACTGTTGATTCTCCCGTGGTCAGAGGTTGATGGCGAAGGTGTGCCGCCGGATCTACCGCTGCGAGCGTTCGCTTCTGGCGGGAACGTCGAGATGGTGCATGGCGACGCGGCGGCGCTGCTCATGCGCGAAGGTGGAGTCGCGGCGCGGTTGTATTACAGCTTGTAGAGTGACAAGGGGCGATCGTTTGATCGCCCCTCAAATATTACAGTTTACCTTAATTGACATTGAAATAAAAATCGTTATGATGAAGGTAGACATGGGCAATGATATATTCGCTTGGAGAGGATAAAACATGGATGTCATTGGCAATATTCTTGCATTTCCGTTCGTTTGCCTCGGATGGTTGATTGTCGGTGCAATTGCCGGCGCACTCGCGCACTCCATCGTCGGGGGACGTGATGAGCCGCTCATCAACGATATCATTCTGGGGCTGATTGGTTCGGTGGTCGGCGGGTTTGTCATCGGGTTGTTCATCGATGTGAGCAACCGGACCGGGTTGGGTGGCGTGCTCTTGAGCATTGTCGTGGCGACTATCGGCGCGATCATTCTGATTGCGATTGGCCGCATGCTGCGGGGACGCTCACCCGCATAATGGCTAGTTCAACGATGGCTGGAAGCGCCCCATACACGGGCGCTTTTTGATTCCCAGATGGTGTAAACAGCCGGACTCCGAGCACGTTAACCATTGGTGCTAGTTGCCAATTTGAGAGAAGATTGTCGTAGGGGCAAGGCATGCCTTGCCCCTACAGACCCCATACCATCCGTTTAGAACCACGAACTAGCACCAATAGTTATTAGGATGCCCGTTCGCCCCATCGGACAGCGGCTTCTGAGGCCCAACCCGGAAATTCAAAAACTTCCGGTTTTGATCGCGCCGACACGCTCGTAATTCACGATAATGACGCCCTTGGGGGAGACTTTGCTATAAGTCACCGTGAACGCCGCCGGAATTGTGCCATCGACAAACAGCCGTTTTCCACGGCCCAACGTCAGCGGATAGATCTTGAGCCAGAATGCATCGACCAAATCATGCTGCATGAGCGTCTGAATGAGATTTCCACTTCCGTAAACGTGCAAATCTGGCCCTGGTTGCTGCTTGATCTGGCTGATTTGTTCGGCGATGTCTCCACCTAAGAACACGGTAGGCTGCCATTCGTGTGACGTCATAGTATTCGAGGCAACGTACTTGGTCGCTGTGTTGACGCCCGGCCATATGTCCGCATGCTGCGGCCAGTAGGGTGCCCAGATGTCAAAGGTTATGCGTCCGATCAACAAATCAAACGGCAGGTTCATCTCACTACGTATAACTGCTCCAAGAACTTCGTCGGAATAGGGCGCGACCCACCCGCCATACGCGAAACCACCACTGGTATCTTCGTCTGGCCCACCCATAGCTTGCAGGACTCCATCCAGTGAGATATGAGAGATTACAATAACTTTTCTCATGCCTGATCTCCTTCGACAGCTGGCGAACTTTAAGGTAAATATAGCACAGGTGTTCACAATGTGGCGAATTAGGCTACGGCTTGCGTTTCTCAGCCGCCAGTAGACGCAATCGAAATTCTGCAAGTTACACGGATAAGTACGAAGCGCCGCCTCAAGGCAAACTTGAGGCGGCGCTTCTGGTCGCCGGGGGTGTCGAATCCCGATAACCGGAGGATCTGTATTGGAAAAAGTAAAAAAAGCAATC
>CALKIA010000534.1 GCA_937988705.1 uncultured Chloroflexota bacterium
GAGGCGTGATAGGCGAAGTGCGGCGTGAACGGGAAAGGCATGGCGCACACGTCGAAGGCGCTCAGGTACAGCGGAATCTGATCGGGCGCGACCTGCCCCGCGTACAGAAAATCGTCTTCGGGCAGTCCCGCCGCGATCCAGCGGTCGCGGAGCTGTGCCGCGCGGTCATCAGGTCCGCCGACCAACGCCAGCGCTACTCCGCCGATCTGCGCCAGCGCATCGACCAGCGTGCCGACGCCTTTATCCATCTCCATCGTGTGCAAACGCCCGACATAGCCGACGATGAACCCTTCCGCGCGCCAGCCGAGCTGCGCCCGCGCCGTCGCTTGATCCGGCAGGTTGGCGAAGCGATCCCGCCGCACGCCGTCATGCGCGACCTGCGCCGATTGCGCGCCGCGCTCCCGAAGATCGGCGGCGAGCTGCCCGGTTGTGGCGAACACCTGCCCAACACGGCGCACGGTCAGGCGCTGCAAGGTCGCGCCGAAGCGTCCAGCCGCCAGTTGATGCGCCTCATAGGCGAGTGTCCGGCGCGGCTTGACGAGACTCAAGGCCAGCAGCACCAGCGGATCGCGGCTGTAAACCACGTCCGCCCGGGTCAACAGCGCCCCGATCAGCGCGGACAGGGTGAAGCTGACGAGCTGCATGAGGAAGACGATCTGCGCGAGTCGATCTGAACGATTGGGCACGAGCGGCAGCAGATCGAAGCACGGCAAGCGCCGCACGCGAAAGTTGTGCCGTACACCGTAATGCACCCAGACATCGCGCACGCTCGATAGCGCCGCCGTGTTGACCCGGTTCGCCGCCCACAGGGAGACGTCCGCCCCGGCGTCGGCGAAGGCTTCGCAGTTCTGCATGATTTGCAGCCCGTGGGCTTTTTCGGTGGGCAGGCGGATATTGCCGATGTAGATCAGGCGCGTCATGGGAGCGCGATCTCATGCAGCATCCACACGTTCGGCTCAACATATTCGGCCAGATCGCGCTCAACATCCACCGCAAGGGGGACGAGGGCGCCCGGCACGATGTAGGTGCCGCTTTCGGGAAAGCGCATGTTCGCCCACGCTTCCCACTGGGCGATGGTGCCGGGGATGCGCATTGATTCGGTCGCCACTTTGACGATCCGCGCGCCCAAGCGCCAATGCACCCGCAGCCACGGATCAAACGGCGCTGTGCCGTCCGTATGTTTCCACTGGATGTAACGTTCCAGCGGGGTGAGCGGGTAGGCGCTTTTGAGGCTGGGACGCACGGGCGCGATCAACGCGCCGAGACCGTGCTGGCGGGCGAGTTCGCGCATAGCCGTAACCAGGTGGCGGCTCACGCCGCGTCCAGCATGCGACCGCGCCACCGTGATCGAAATGGCACACAGGGTGTTCGGCATCAGCCCCGCGTCGTGGCCGGTGAGCGCGTGTTCCAGCCCCCAATCCCAACCGCGATCCGCCAGCTCGCCGCCGTCCCATGCGACCGGGACACTGTAGCCGTGTCCGATGAGCGTCGGGCCTTCGTACAGCCCGAACTGGAATTGGGGCAATTCGTTCACCATCCGATCCCAGTACAAGGCAGCAGTGGCGTCTTCCAGCATGAAGGGCGCCCAGCCCGCCTGCATGATTTCCCATTGAACGGCCTCGTCCATTGGCTGCACATCGGTCGTGATAGCGGTATACGGAGTTGTCATCGTTCGTACTCCACGCGGTGGTGGGAGCGCAGATTCTGCGTTCCGGTTAACGCACAATTTCCTGATATAGGGCTTCGTAGCGGTTGGCGACTTCGCCCCAACTGTAGTGATCTTCAATCAGCTTGCGCCCGTTCGCGGCCAGCAGGGCGGCGAGCGCATGGTTGTTCAGCACGCGGATGATCGTGTCGACGACGGCGGCATCTGAGTCCGCGACTAAGGCCTCGTGCCCGTCGCGCGCGTTAATACCGTCAAGGCTCAACGCCGAGGCGATCACCGGACAACCCAGCGCCAGCGCCTCGAGCACCTTGTTTTTGATGCCCGCGCCAAGGCGTAACGGCGAAACGAACGCCGATGCTTTGGCGAGGTACGGGCGAATATCCGCCACGCGCCCCGGCACGCTCACTGTGTCGCTGTTGAGCGCGCACATCTCCGGCGGCGGCTTGTTGCCGACGAGTTGGACTTTCGCATTGGGGATCACCTGCCGGACGCGCGGCAAAATGTCGATTGCCAGCCGAATGGCCGCATCGACGTTCGGCGCGTAATCGAAATTCCCGGTGAACAGCAGCGTTGCCGGGTCACGTTCGACCGCCTGCGGTGAGAAATAGCTCAGGTCGATGCCGTTGGAAATGACTTCGACCGGGAGGTTCGGGTTGAGGCGCAGCAGTTCGTCGCGGTCACGGTTGGCGACGACGACCGTTTTAGCGTACGGCGTGAACATCCAGCGTTCAAATTCACGAGCGATTTGCAGGCGCATCCACGTGCCGATGTCGCCGTCTTTGGCGGCGAGGCGGCTCAGAAACAACGTGTAGCTCTCGTAGGGTGTGATCAGCGCGGGCAGCGGTTCGACGGCGCGCGCGAATTCGTACACTTGAATGCCGCCAAACAGATGCGCGAGATCGTAAGCGTGCGCGTCAAAGGCGCGTTTAATTGCCGTCCACATGGCAGGCGACCAGCATTCTTCGATCACGGCGGGGAAGCGGCCGATCGGGTTGATGAGCCGCCGCACATAACTGCCGACGCCCCGCGGTGCTTCGGGCACGATGGTGATGTCGCGGAAGTATTCGGCAAAGGGCGTCCGGTCTTGGGTTGGGTCGCCGAAGGCCAGCAGGTCGATTTTATGCCCACGCGCCGCCAGTTCGCGTGCCAGGTGATACACAATCAGCCGATCACCCAGGTACAGCGGGTACGGGGTGCAGCGTGAAATGAGCAGAATCCGCATATTGTTTTTCCTACGTTATAGCCACAGCTCCGGCTGCGCCTCCATTGGGAGGCGCAGCGTCAAGTTTCCGCGCTCCGGGGAGCGTCGGGCTTCAGGAGGGTGGCCGGATTTGACTGTCAATGACCGCCGTAAAGCGCTCCGCCATGGCCTGCGCGGAGAACCGCGCTTCGACGCGCGCCCGTCCGGCCGCGCCCAACTGAGCGCGCAGCGCTGGATCGCGCAGTAGGGCGATCACCTGTCGCGCTAATCCAGCTGCATCCCGCGGATCGACCAGATAGCCGGTTTCGCCATCGGCGACGGTTTCTGATGGGCCACCGCGCCGCGTGCTGACGACGGGTTTACCCGACGCCATCGCTTCAATGTTAACCATGCCGTAGCTCTCGAAATCGGAGCTGCACACGACTACGTCTGCCGCCGCCATCACGCGCTCGGCATCGGCGCGAAAGCCGAGATAGATCACGCGCTCACGCAGGACGGCATCCGTGCGGGCGGTCTGCAAAATGCGCTGCTTGTAGGCGGTGTCCGCCGCCGCACCGTGCACATTTTCCCCGGCGACGATGAAGCGCGCTTCGGGAACGGCCTGCGCCACGATCCGCGCCATATTCTGAAACGTATCGTGGCCTTTCACGTCCTGAAAGCGCGCGATCAAGGCGACGAGCGGCGTATCCGCGCTCACACCCGCATCCGCCCGCACCTGCGCGCCGTCAAGGCCGGGACGAAAGCGTTCGGTATCGACGCCGGGGGGCAGCACGTCGATGCGCTCCGGCGGCAGGAACGGCGGTGTGCCGAGAAAGCCCTCTTTGATCGCCCATGAGGCGGCAAAGGTGTGATCGGGTTGCGCGAAAAAGCGGCGCTGCCAGGCTTTCGGGTGAAACCACCAGCCCCAGCACGTCCACACGAGCGGAACATGCGCGGCGCGGGCGGCGGGCAGGACGAACGGCAGGGTGTGATAGTCGCTGTGGACGGCGTGGATGTCGGAGGCGCGGATCAACTGTTCGATGCGGCGGCGAATGGGGAACAGCGCGTAAAGGGCCGGGATGAAGTACACACTCGCGCCGCGAAACGGGATGATATAGACGGGCCAACCGTGGGCGCGCCAGCGGTCTGCCAGTTGACCTTCATGCGGAATGAGCAGATGCGGCGCAAACCGCGCCGGGTCGAGGTGTTCGACCAGCGTCAGCAGCGAGGTTTCGCCGCCGCCCAAGCCCACGTAGGTCGTGCTGAAAAGCAGATTCTGGCGTGCCAATGTGCCGTTTCCCTTGGAGAGACGGGTTCGAGCCGTCCTGACTTCCTGCCCAAGCCGCGTCAGTCTACCACTTCGCATATGTATAAGCTACGCCCGGAGATGCCGTGCGGGTCGCGCAGCACCACTTTAAAACCGTTCAGCTCGAAGGCGGTGCGATACTGTTCGTCGGTGAACATGCCGAGGCGATGCGTCTCTTCGAAGGTGAAAATCCCATCGGTGAGCCCAACCATGTACTTAAAGTCAAGGACGGACACCGGGCCTTCGACGCGCGAGATGTTCATCCGGGCAATCTTGATGTCCGGCTCATCGACGAACCGCGCGTGGACGGTGTCGGGGACAAACTCGTCCGGCGAGAACCACGCCTCCAAAATTAGAATGCCGCCTTTGACGAGATGCCGCCGGAAGGCTTCGGCGGCCTGCTGTAAACGCGCTTCGGTTTCGACATAGCCGATGGCGCTGAACAGACAGGTGATCACATCAAATTGTTTGCCGAGGCTAAAGTTGGCCAGATCAGCATGGTAGAGGAGGATGTCCGGCAGGCGATCATGCGCGATCGCCAGCAGTTCCTCATCGAGATCGAACCCCTGCGCGTTGTAATAGCGGCGCAGGTACTTGAGATGCTGGCCTGTCCCACACGCAGCGTCCAGCAAACGCGAACCCACCGTCCGCTTGTACCGCTGAATGAGCTCATGAATGTAGGCAGATTCGCCCGCATAGTCCTTAGACGCATAGATGAGATCGTAAAATTCAGCAGAGTTCGTGAACATCCGCGACTCCTCATTGTGCTTCTGCTACTAGCTTAACATCGATAGCGTGTGGCCTTCATGCTTGAATCTGAACAACCGACGGCTTTGTTCACTGGTCGAGGCTGCACGGGTTGTTCCAATGCGGCTCGATCTGATATTATCGCGCGCATGAGACGATTTGCACTGTTTATTGCCCTGATCTTGACACTTGCCGCGCAGGTGCGCGCCGCGCCCGGCTTTCCGGTCGCGGGGCCACTGGCTGCGCCGCTCCTCGCTCTCGATGTGGTCGCCGCCGATCACATCACACTCTACGATGTGACGAACGACGCCTATCGCGACCTCAACCTAGGACATGCGGTGCAGCGCGTCTGGGGCTTCACGCCGGACGGCTGCCGCTTGATTTTCACACTGGGCAATAATCCCGCGCGGCTGTACACGGCGCGCCTTGACGGGAGCGATGCGCGCGAACTGGTGCAGTATGTCGGCGCGATGTGGGGTGTATGGGATGCTCACATGCAGCCGAACGGCGACCGCGTGGCCTTCACCCTGATCGACACCGATGGCAGCGGGGAGCAGCGCCACCGGATTGCGCTGGTGAACGTCAATGGGGGCGAACCAACCTTCCTGAGCATCACGGGGGATGAGCACACGCCGCGCTGGTCAGCCGACGGGCAGTGGATCGTGTACGTATCCTACGAAACGTCGCCAGAAGGCAGCCGCGAAGCCGACCTGTGGATGGTCGGCGCGGATGGCGTCAACAAGTACCGCATGACCAATTTCAACGCGGGCAGCGTGAGCATGCCGCGCCCGTCGCCCGACGGCGATTTGATCGGCTTCGTGTATTCGCCGTCGCCCAACAATGATCAGTTCTGGATGATCGGCGCGCAGCCCGACGCGCTGCCGACCCAGTTGAGCTACAACGC
>CALKIA010000535.1 GCA_937988705.1 uncultured Chloroflexota bacterium
TCGAACCCGATATCACTATCGAATGGACGCCCACCAGTTACAACGACCCGAACGACCCACAGTTAGCGGAAGCCCTCAGCTTCTTGCAAATGCAGGTCGCCGCACCCGCGCAGTAAACTGGCGTCATTCGCGCTTACACCGCACCTCTCCCCGATTGCGAGGAGAGGTGCGGCGAGTCTGCTAGCGCCCCTCCCTGAATTCGGCTGAGCGGCGACACCTGCTATCCAAAATACGCTCTGTAGGGGCGAGACTTGTCCCTCCCGTTACGGTGAGCGAGGCTTGCCGGTATCTCAGTCTTTTTGGAGCAGCGGACATGATAAATCGCGTCCTTACGAAAGATTGTATTTCTCGTAGGGACGAGGCATGCCTCGTCCTCTTTGTCCATCTATACCGAGAGAGGACGAGACATGTCTCGTCCCTACAATTAATAACCTGCCCCTGACAGGGGTTGGGTTGCACAGCAGATCGGCTCATTATGGCGGGGCAAGGTATCGCTTGCCCCGCCTTTCTCCCTCAGTTTCCAGCCGCCACTTTGCTTTCCCCCGGTGCCATGCTATACTGCGAACGCTTTTTAACAGCTAGGAGTTTACGGCATGGAAGCTGCCTTACAGATCGTCTCGATTATTGTTTCAGTGGTATTGATCATTCTCGTGTTGATGCAGGCCAAAGGCGCCGGCCTGGGCGACCTTCTCGGGGGCGGCGAAAGCGGCGGCATCACCCGGACACGCCGTGGTCTGGAAAAGACCCTGTATCAAATCACCATCGTGCTGGGTTTCGCGTTCTTGATGGTCGCTATCCTTTCATTTGCGCTCAACAACTAACCCCTCGAATACAATGTGTCTTGATAGGTGTTTCGCCCAGCCGGGAAACGCCTTTTTTGCGTTGAGGTGAGTTTCATGTTGCGTGGATTTCGCTGGCAATTGATCGCCCTGATCTTCGCGGCGGCGTTGTTCGTGATCGGTCTGGCAGTACGGAGCAGCGACACACCCGCCCCCACTCCAACCGCAACGGCGGCCGTCAGCGGCGCAGAAGCAGGCATCGCGGCACTGCCCAGTCCCACCCCCAACCCGACGTCTCCGCCCCTGCAAGTGACGCTGACGACGGATGGCGGCACGTACCGGGAAGCCCTGATCGGCACTGTGCAGCGCCTGAACCCGTTGCTCGCCAGTCTCAACCCGGTCGACCGTGACATCACCGCGCTCATCTTCGAAGGTCTGGTCAAAACGGATGCGTTTGGCGAGCCGATTCCGGCGCTCGCCCAGAGCTGGGTGATCTCCGCCGATGGCCTGGAGTATATTTTCACCCTGCGGCAGGATGTGCTGTGGCAGGACGGACTGCCATTTACGGCGGCGGATGTCGCCTACACCATGGCGCTGCTGCGCGCGCCAACGTTTCCCGGTGCGCCGGAACTCGGCGCGTTCTGGCGCACAATCGAAACCGATCAACTGGGCGACTACCTGATCCGCTTCCGGCTTACGCAGCCACTCGGCACCTTTTTAGATCGGCTAACGATCGGGATCGTGCCGGAACATGTGCTGCGCGGCACAACTGCGGACGGCCTCGCAGCGCATCCGTTCAACCTGACGCCGATCGGCACAGGCGCCTATCAGCTGGAAGCGCTTCATGCCGACGGACAGCGCGTAACGGGTGTGGATCTGCGCCTCGCCCCGGTCTACCGGCAGCGACCGGAAGGCCAAACGGGCGCGTTCGCGCTCGACCGCATTAGCTTTACGCTGTTCGATTCGTTCCAGAATGCCTATGACGCGCTGGCGAGCGGCACAGTCGACGGTTTGGCCGCCCGTGATTGGAACGAACGCGCTCCGCTGTTCCAGCTCACCCTGAACCAGTCCAATCTCACGCTCTACAACGGTGTCAAGCCGACGCTCGGCGCGATCATCTTCAACTGGGTGGCGGATGATTCGCGGTTCTTCCGGGAGCAGCGTGTGCGCGTGGCGCTCGATACCGGGCTAGATCGCTCGTCAGTGCTGGATCGCAGCATGTCGAACGCGGCGATTCGCGCCGACAGCCCCATGATCCTCGGCTCATGGGCGTATTCGCCCGATGTCGCGCCGCCCGCCTACAACCCGGACTCCGCGCGCGCCCTGCTCCAGCAAGCCGTTGATCGGCTGGAACGGTTGAACGGCAGTGCCGACACCACTGCCGAAGTGACCGAAGCCCCCGAAGGCACAGTTGAATCCACAGCGCTGTTCACCTTCAGCCTTTTGACGCCGGATGATCCGGCACTGGTGCGGTTGACGAACGAGATCGCGACGCAGTGGTCACAGTTGAATTTGAATGTCGCGGTGGAAGCGGTGGATCAGGCCACGTATGACGCGCGCTTGCAGGCGCACGACTTCGACGCCGCACTGGTCGAGTATGCAATGGGCGACAGCGCCGATCCGGATGTGTATGCCTTCTGGCATCAGGGCCAGTACCCGGATGGTCTGAACTATGGCGGCGCGGATGATCGCCGGGCCAGCGAGCTGCTGGAGCGCGCGCGCCGTGAACCGTATGGCATCAACCGGATGCAGGATTATCGCGCTTTCCAGAACCTGTTCGTCGAACGCGCCATCGCCATCCCACTGTATTACCCGGTCTATACCTTCGTCACACGGGCGAACGTGACCGGAGTGCAGCTAGGCTATCTCGGCACCCCCGCCGACCGCTTCCGCAACATCGCAGAGTGGTCAGTGCAGTAAAAGATAACTTACCGCAGAGGCCACAGAGAGCACAGAGAACTGATTATTTCTCCTCTGCGCTCTCTGCGTTCTCTGCGGTTAACATCTTTTCTCTTTTTGCCCCTACAGAGCATTTTCTTTTTCGAGGATTTCGCGCAGCAGATCTTTGCGCGCGCTGCCGCCGAGCATTTCCAGCTTGCGCACTCCCAACGGATCGATCACCTCACGCAGCAGGCGCACGTCCTCTTCGGTCGGCAGCGGCGTCTCGTGTACATCGGGCGCGACTTCCAGTTCGAAGCCTGTCTTCTTCTTGACCTGCTCGACCGTCACACCGGGATGCGTGCTGATTAAGCGCATGCGCCCGTCCGCCCAATCGAACTGCCCTAAATCGCTGAGCAGGTACTTAGGCCCGCTGCCGCGCTTGCGCTGCGGGCTGTAACCCATGCCGCTGATGAAATCCACCTTCTCGACAAACGTCACTTTGGAATGGCGCGGCACATACAAGTAGGTGTGATCCGAGTACGGCGTCACATCAGGAATACCCCCTGTGCCCGGCAAACGCATGCGCGGATGGGTGTAATCCTGCCCGAAGGCGATGTTATTCGTATTACCGACCGCATCGATCTGCGCCGGGCGGAAAAACTCTTTCGGGTTGTACTTGGGCAGCAAATCGACCGCAGCGGCGACAAAACCTACGTTGATCAGCCCCTTGCCCAACCAGATATCCTCGATGCGCCCGACACCGAGCGGCGCCCATTCATGCGCGATGCTCTGCCCGATAGCGGAGGCGAAAATCACATTCGGCGCGCGCGTCATCTGCGCAAGGATGAACCCCGCCATCACCAGCGGCGTATTGATCCCCTGTGCCAGCACTTCCCCATCGACTACCTGCCGCGCAATGCAGACACACATCAGTTCATCAATCGTGCAATCCACCACTTAATCGTCTCCGGGGTCATCCGACATGCGCACCATGAGCGGCGCGAACTTGCCAATAATATCAATCAGGTCGCTCTGCGCGGCGATCACCTGCTCAATCGGTTTGTAGGCTTGTGGCGCTTCGTCCAGGCCACCGCCCAGCAGCGTGACACCGCGATCTTTCAGATAGCGGTCGCGTTCCGTCTTGGTGATCGCCTGGATGGCCTGTTTGCGCCCCATGGCGCGCCCTGCCCCATGCGCCGCCGAATTGAGCGCTGCCGGGCTGCCCTTCCCGCGCACCAGATAGCCGGGATCGCCCATCGAACCGGGGATGATACCGAGCACACCCGCTCCCGCTGGAGTCGCGCCTTTACGATGCACGACTACTTTGCGTTCACTGCCTTGAAAGCCTGCGGGCGCAGGGACGAATTCGTTCCATGCGAAATTGTGATGGTTTTCAACCGAGAGCAGCGGCTTCAAGCCCGCCGCCTTCGCGACTCGCTGATGAATGACCTCGTGATTCGCCGCCGCGTAGCGTCCAGCCAGTTCCATCGACAGCCAGTATTCCTGCCCCACTTGCCAATCGAGCGGCAGCCACGCCAGATGCCGCACCGCTGCATCGAGCTTGGGATGCTGTTCCATGGCCAGTTTCGAGTAGTGGTTGGCGATTTTAAAACCGACGGCGCGTGATCCGCTGTGCGACAGCAGCGCTAGGTAGCTGCCAGCTCTGAGCCCCGTTTCCGCGTCATCTTCCAGCACAGTGAACGCCCCCCACTCGACAAAGTGGTTGCCACTGCCGCTTGTCCCCAGTTGTTCATAAGCGCCATCTTTCAGCGACTTAAGGAGTTTCGTCGTGTCCCACGCGGGATCGTCGAGGACTTCGTGTTCACTGCGATCATTGCCCGTGAATTTGGCGCCCACGCCGAAGCGGGTCTGCTCCAGCAAGGCCTTTTTGAACTGCCCCGGTTTCTGCCCGACTACAATCGGCGAAATCGGGTAGAGGCTCAAGCGCATTCGGCAGGCGATATCCACGCCCACCGCGTACGGAATCACAGCATTCTCAGTCGCCAGCACGCCGCCAATCGGCAGACCATAGCCGACGTGCGCATCAGGCATGAGCGCCCCGGCCACCGTGATCGGCAAACGCATCGCGGCGTCCATCTGCGCGATGGCGTTAGGATCGATGTTGTCTGCGCCCCAGACTCGATACGGCAGCGGTTGGGCGCGCAGATCGTCCTGATGCTCCATTGGGGTTTTCCATGTTACAATTTTCAGGTGAGGGTTAGTGTACACCCATTCAACTGAATTTAGGAGATGTGTATGTCTCTCGTGACGACCCTGCGCCAAGCTGATATTTTCTACGACTTGACCCCAACTCAGCTTGAGCTGGTGGCGTCAATTTGTACCGAGGTCACATACAACGCGGGTGACATCATCTTCGAAGAACAGACCGATGGCAGTGAAATCTACGTCATCGCCGACGGCGAGGTCGAAATCCAGATCAACCCCGCGCTCATTGACAAGACGGCGGTGAGCGAAGCGCAAACGATCAGCGTGCTGCGCCGCGGTCAGTCGTTCGGAGAGATTGCGCTGGTGGACGAAGGGATGCGTTCGGCGCGGGCGCGTAGTGCCCAACCGGACACGCATCTGGTCATTATCCCTCGCGAGCAGCTCATGTACTTGTGCAGCACTTATCCGCAAATGGGTTTTCGCCTCATGCGTAACCTCGCCGCTGATCTTGCCATGAAGATTCGCAACACTGATTTGAAAGTGCGCGAATATCTGCTGTGGCAGCAGCGCCAATAACCAAGAAGATAACCAGACAACTCATGCAATATCCCATCATCCTCATCGTCGTTTGCCTGCTCATCGGCTTGTCGAAGGGGGGCTTAGGCGCGGCACTGGCTGTGCTGGCTATCCCCCTGCTCAGTCAAGTGATGCCCGTCAGAGACGCGCAAGGCGTCGCCTTACCGCTGCTCATGGTCGCCGATTGGTTCGCGCTCTGGGCATATCGTGGCACCTGGAACATGCATTACATCTGGCGCACGATTCCGTTCGCCACGGTCGGCATCGTGATCGGTACAAGTCTGCTCGCCGGGCTGCCCAATCAGACGCTCAAGCATATCGTGGCGCTGTTCACACTCTTTTTTGTGCTGTACCGCCTCTTCGGCGACCGGCTCATGACCTCTGAATACCAACCGCGCACGTGGCACGCCTACCTCGCGGGCGGGGTGTCGGGCGTTGGATCAGCGCTGGCGAATGTCGGCGGGCCGCCTTTCACCGCCTACATGCTGCTGCAAAAGCTCGATCCGCTGCCGTTCGTCGGCACGATCACACTGTTTTTCGCGATCGTGAATGCGCTCAAACTCCCCGGTTTGATGATCGCGGGGATCTTCGACATAAATCGTCTGCTCAGCGTGATCTGGGTGCTGCCCGTGCTGCCCGTCGGCGTGTGGATCGGGCGCTACGTGATCAAGCGCATCAATCAGCGCCTCTTTGAACGCTTTATGCTCATCATGTTGGTGCTCACTGCGCTGATTCTGCTGTTCGGCTAACTTGAGCTAACTTGCAGGGGGATGGCGCTCGCTGTCCCCCTGTGAGCGCCAATACCACACTTCGACTCCCAAACTCATGCACTATTTTTCATATATTCCTCATCAAGCCACCGAAATCCCTGATTATAATAACGAACGGTATTTCGCAATATGGATTGTAAGGAGTCAAAGATGCGTAGACTGGGATTCGTGCTGCTGCTGACGCTGCTGACCGCTTTGGCGGTATCCGCTCAAGAAGTGACCACCGAACCCACCGCCGAAGTCACCGTCGATGTGAATACCCCCACCCCACAGATGGGCGCAACCACCGCCCCCGATGCGGCACAAACCACCCCACAAGCCACCATGGAAATCGAAATGAGCAGCGAGGCCACCGCCGAAATGCTGACCGACGAGCGCGCGCATGTGCGCTTCGCGCATTTTGCGCCGGATGCGCCCGCGGTGCTCGTGCGCCTGAATGGTGATGTTCCCGAAGAAGTCGCGGCGCTCGAATATCCGTCGCTGTCCGACTGGCTGACCTTCGACGCGGGTACACTCTCGATCGAAGTTGTCCCGACCGGGGACGCCAACGCTGCGGCGGTCATTGGCCCCAGCGACCTCAGCTTGAGCGCGGGCACGTGGCAAACCATCGCCGTTATTGGCACGATGGGCGATAGTTCGTTGAATGCGATTGTCGTACAGGAAGTGTACGATGACCCGATGCCCGGTACGGGTGGTCTCACGTTCCTCAATGCGCTGGCCGGTGGCCCGCGGGTTGACCTCAACCGCGGCGACGTAGTCTACTTTGCCGGGCTCGATTTCCCGAACACGCAAGGCGGAACCTTCTTCTCAACCCTGATGGCCGACTCCGGTCTATACGATTTCCGGGTGAGCGCCAACGATGATCCCGCCAACACGCTGGCCGAGGCGG
>CALKIA010000536.1 GCA_937988705.1 uncultured Chloroflexota bacterium
CCCTGACGCAGCGCCTCGACAATCGGCTGCGCGCCGAGGTAGACGTTGGCCGTCACCCAGTTCTGATTCGCCGCATCGGTGAGACGTTCTCCGGTGTCAATGTTGGTCAGGTCGCCGAAGTCGCCGAGATTGGCCAGCACATCGTCACCCGTCACCGCCGCGATTTTCAGCCCGTGTAAGCCCAGTTTGGTTGCCGTGTCGCGCACCATCTCCGCTGCCGCCAGCGGATTCAGCCCGCCGCCGTTGGTGATGAGCGGGATTTTGTGGGCAAAGGCGTGCGGCAAAATCTGCGTGGCGATGAGGCGCAGATCGAAGGTGTAGCCGCGTGCCGGGTTGGCGAGGCGATCCTTCTGCAAAATCGCCATCGTCAGCTCGGAGAGCGCCTCGAAGCACACGACGTCCACGTGGTCGCCCGTGATCATGGGCAGCGCGCGCGTCACATCGTCGCCGTAAAAACCCTGACCTGAACCGATTCGGTAAGTCATGCCAAAAGCTTTCTAACCGCAGAGAAAATGAGCAGAATCCCTGCGTTCTCCGCGGTTGACACTAATCTTTCTTGCGCGGCGGGAGCATATCTTCGAGCTTGGCAATGATGCCGAGCATCACCTCGTCCGCGCCGCCGCCAATCGAGAGCAGGCGTGCGTCCCGGAAGTAGCGGGAGATAGGCGTCTCTTCCATGTAGCCCATGCCGCCGTGGAACTGCAAGCAGGTGTCGCCGACCTCGCGTGCCAGTCGTCCGGCCTTGAGCTTGCACATCGACGCCAGCTTGACCACTTCCGGCGACGTTTCGTCCTGCGCCATGAGACTGGCGGTGTAGTAGTTGAGCTGGCGCAGCGCCTCGATTTCCGTGAGCAGTTCGCACAGCTTGAAGTGAATCCATTGGTTGTGGATGAGCGGCATACCGAAGGTTTGGCGTTCGCGCAGATACTCGATCGTGCGGCGCAGCGCGCGTTCCATGCCCGCCGTCGCGCTCACCGCACCGACGAGGCGTTCACGCTGAAACTGTTCCATCTGCATGTAGAAGCCCATGCCTTCCACGCCGATGCAGTTCGATTTGGGTACGCGCAGGTCTTCAAAGGTGAGCACGGCCGTGTCGCTGGAGTGATTGCCGAGTTTGTGCAGCTTCTGGCTGACGATGAAGCCGGGCGTATCGGTCGGAACCATGATCAGCGACATACCCCGGTAGCCCGTCCCCGGCGTCGTGCGTGCCAGCAGACACACCCAATCGGCTTGTGTGCCGTTGGTGATATACATCTTGCTTCCGTTGATGATGTACTCGTCACCGCCATCGTCAGCACGGGTGATGATGCCTGCCACATCCGACCCCGCGCCCGGTTCGGTGACGGCAATGGCGCCGACCATGTCGCCTCTGATGGCGGGTTCGAGATAGCTTTTCTTGAGGTCGTGCGAGCCGTATTTTGCCAGCGCGGGCGTACACATATCAGTGTGGACACTAATGCCCATGGGCACGCCTGCGCAGTCACAGCGACCAAGTTCTTCCATCAGGACGACCGTAAACCAGATGTCGGCGTTCGCGCCGCCGTACTCTTCCGGGTAGCTTAAGCCGAGGAAGCCGAGATCGCCCATCTGTTTGAGGACTTGGTGCGCGGGGAAACCGCCTGCCGCTTCCCATTCATCGGCGTGCGGGTTGAGCTCGTTCTCGACAAAGGCCCGCACGGCTTTGCGGAACATGTGGTGTTCTTCGGTGAAAGGCTGGTAAGGGTTTATTTGCGTTGGCTGTGATTCAAGAACCATAGCGAACCTCCAATAAAGCTATTTATAGACTTGGTCTGTGATTTCTCCACCAGCATACTTGGCCAAAAGTGCCTTTAGGTCGTGCACAGCTGTGGTAACTTCTTTCTCTGCTCCCGTGTGCTGGCCTTCAATGGTGATGATAACGTCCGTGGTGTCCGCGCGCGCAGCGCTTTCGTCACTTTGTCGCCAGCACCAGCGGCGCGCAAAGACTAAGCCCGTATCATCGGCGAAGATGACTTCGCCCACATCCGGCGTGACCGTTTCTGCCTGCCCCAGGTTTGTGAAACGTTCTGTACCTTCAGCCAACCGCACGGTGATTTGACCCGTGGCGCGGCGGATATCGAGTATGGCGACTGGCAAGCCGTAGCGAATGCTGATCAGGTTGCCCATGTCTACCAGCGCGTTAATGCTCGGAATCTCGCCCTGTTTGGTGAGGCGGCGAAGCAGCGCTTCACCCGCGCTGCGCGTTTGTGTGGGGTCGACGCCGAAGCTGCGAAACACGGAGCGCCACGCCGCCAGCGACTCAAGCTGACTTAGCGGTGTATCACCTATACGTGCCTTGACCGCCGCTTGTTCAGCCTGATAGAGCGCCAGCAGATCGGGCGGCGAAGCGCCGTTGTGCAGACCCGACCCGAAGATTACCCCGCCAACAAGCTGGGGGTAGCGGGTGCGGATTTCGGGATTGTAGGCGAAGCCGATACCTTGACTCATCGCGGTTTACGCATCCCGCCTTCCGACACCACGCCGACGACCACCAGCAGAATCAGCCCGCCGCAGCAGACCAGCGCGACGGTACGCCCAGCCTCTGATGTAAAAAAGGCAATCAAGCCGACAATGACCATTGCCGCGAGGATCACCCAGAAGACGCTCTTCGATGAACGCGAGAAACCCTTGTACTGATTAACATAACGTCCCATAGTTCACATCCTGAAGTTTCCATAGCGCGGCGGGGGATCGTTCACCCAGTCGCGGTTGTAACACATCGATAATCCGACCGAAAGCGCCCGGCGGGTGTCACGCGGGTCAATCAGGCCGTCGTCCCACAGGCGCGCCGTCGCATAGTACGGGTCGGATTCGTCTTCAAACTTCTGGCGCGTCATAGCTTTCATGACTTCAATCGTATCATGATCTGGTTCCTGACCACGCTTGCGCGCCGCCTCTTCCTGAATCAGACCGAGCACGCCTGCCGCCTGTTCCGCGCCCATTACGGCGATCCGGCTGGTGGGGTAGGCGAACAGCAAGCGCGGATCGTAGGCACGGCCGCACATCGCATAGTTGCCCGCGCCATATGAGCCGCCGATCAGCACGGTAAACTGCGGCACATTGCTATTGGCAACCGCATTGATCATCTTCGAACCATGTTTGACGATGCCTTGCCGTTCGGCTTGACTGCCGACCATGAAGCCGGTGATATTTTGCAAGTAGATCAAAGGGATACGGGCATGGTTGCACAATTGGATAAACTGCGCCGCTTTGTTGGCCGCTTCGGAAAACAGCACACCGTTATTGGCGAGGATGCCCACCGCATAGCCGTCAAGGTGCGCGTGGCCGCACACTAATGTTGATCCGTAATCAGGCTTGAATTCCATGAAACGTGAGCCGTCAACCAGCCGAGTCAGCACTTCGCGCATGTCGAGGGGTTGACGGATCGTATCGACCGGGATGATGCCGAGCAGTTCGTCTGGGTGGTAGAGCGGTGGCTCAGGTGACAGTCGATTAGCGGGGGTGAACTTGCGCCAATTGAGCCGTCCGACGATTTCGCGCCCGATGCGGAGGGCGTCGGCATCGTTTTCGGCGATGTAGTCGGCCAGACCGGAGATTTGCGCGTGCATGTCTGCGCCGCCGAGAGTTTCCTCGTCCACCACTTCGCCCGTTGCCATTTTGACCAGCGGCGGCCCTCCGAGGAAAACCAGTGCCTGCTGGCGCACGAGGACAGTGTAGTCGCTCAAGCCGGGGATGTACGCGCCGCCCGCCGTGCTGTTGCCGAAGACCAGCGCGATTTGCGGGATGCCTTGCGCACTCATCCGTGCTTGATTAGCGAAGCCGCGTCCACCCATGACGAACAGATCGGCTTGATGAGGCAGGTTCGCGCCGCCGGATTCGACCAGATAGATGAAGGGGAGACGGTTCTCTTCGGCGATCTGCTGGGCGCGCAGCGATTTTTGGACGCTGATCGGGTAGCTTGTGCCGCCTTTGATGGTCGCTTCGTTCGCGCCGAGCACGCATTCGACGCCGTTCACAACGCCGATTCCGTTGACTGCGCCGGCGCCGGGGGTCTCATCGTTGTACATGCCCCACGCCGCCAAGGTGCTCAGTTCAAGGAAAGGTGTGCCGGGGTCG
>CALKIA010000537.1 GCA_937988705.1 uncultured Chloroflexota bacterium
TCCCTGAATTCGGGGAGGGGTCGGGGGTGGGGTGGAAACAGCCGTGCTTGACACCCTCTTTATCGCGTCCGCTTTCCTGCGCGTCTTGTTGTCTCCCCTCCCTGAATTCGGGGAGGGGCCGGGGGTGGGGTCGTCGTTTCACCCTTCAAGCGTCAAAAACGCCGCGTTGATCATCTCCAGCACATCGCTGGCCATCACCCCACGCGGATACACGTTGCCGACCATTTCCCCGGCGAGTCCCTGCACATACCCTGCGCACAGGGCCGCATCGAACGGCTTTAATCCCTGCGCCAGAAACCCGACGATCAACCCGGCGAGGATGTCGCCCGTTCCCGCGGTCGCCAGTGCTGGGGTCTTGAATGGCAGCGCGGCAACCCGTCCATCCGGATGCGCAATCAGCGTATGCGCGCCCTTCAGCACGAGGATGGTCTTCCATTCGGCGGCTTTGTCGGCGGCGACTTGCCAGCGCGCTGCTTGAATCTCGCTCGTTTCCATGCCGCTCAGGCGGCTCATCTCGCCGGGATGCGGCGTGAGGATGGTTTCGGCGGGGAGGTGTTCCCACCAGCGATCAATTTCTGCCAGCAGATTCAGCCCGTCCGCGTCGATCACGAGTGGCGGCAGCGCCTTATCGTCCGTCGTCGCCGTTGACTGCGGCGCGCTTGTGAAGCCCATTTGACTGCGGTGGCGCGGGGTATCTGCCGTATTCAGCAGTTTTTCGAGCGCCGCTCGGGTCGCTTTATCGCGCCCCCAACCGCAGCCGAGCAGCAGCGCGCTGTAACTGGCCGCTTCTTCGCGGATGATCGGTGCAGCGCCTTCCGCCAGTGCGCCCATATCTTGGGGGAGCAGCAGCCACGTCGCTTCGAGCAGACTGGCGGCTAGCGCGTTGATCGTTTGCGCCGGTGCACCCACGGTTACCAGACCTGCGCCCGCGCGGTAGGCTGCGCGGGCGGCGAGTCCCGGTGCGCCTGTGTAGTTGATCGACCCCGCCACGATCAGCGCTTTGCCGAATGTGCCCTTATGCGCATCGAGCGGACGTGCTGGCAGCCGGTCGCGCACCGTAACGGCATCGGCGATCACGCGCTTTTCGCTCTTTAGCCCGTCGAGCGCCTCCGGGAGTCCCAGTGTGGCCACGGTCAGTTGCCCGACGTGCGCCGCGCCCGGAAACGCGAATAACCCCGCTTTCGCCGCGATGAACGTCACGGTTTCGTCGGCGGGCAGCGCCGACTTGTCGATGTCGCCCGTGTCGCAGTCCAGCCCGCTGGGGCAGTCCACTGCGATCACATGCGCATGGGGCAGGCGGGTAGGTACTTGGGTGGGGATCACCAGCAGCTCGCCGTCTTCGCCCTCATCTTCGGCCTTGAGCGCCTGTTTCGCGGCGCGCAGGAATTTGGCTGCGCCATCCCGCAGCGGCAGCGCCACGCCGATCCCAAACACCGCGTCGATCACCAGTGCTGCGCTGGCGATCATGTTCGTCAGCACGCGGTTGCGTTGGTCATCTTCCGCGTGGGCGACGAATACACCTTTGCTCTCCACCGCTTTGAACAGCTCGTCGTCGCGCCGCTTGAGCAGATACAGCCGCACGAGTGCCGGAGATTCTTCGGCCAGCAGCCGGGCTGCGACCAGTCCATCACCGCCGTTGTTGCCGGGGCCGACCAGCACCGTGATTCGCGCCTCTTCCGGTTTGGGCAGCGTGGCTAGAAACGCGAGCGCCCGGTCAGCGACCGCGCGCCCGGCGAGTTCCATCATATCGCTGTACGTGATACCGGCCGCGTCAGCTGCCGCTTCGATCTCCCGCATTTTGGCTACAGATACTACTTTGATCATCGTCATAACCCGTTATACAAGCAAAAGGACGAGGTTAGCCTCGTCCTTTGTGCATTCACTGGACGAGTCATGTGCTCGCCCCTAGTTTAATCCATAGACGCTAGAATGTGCGATCCACAATCATCTGTGCGAGATCCACCAGCGCGTCTTTTGCCGCTGATGGCGGCAGTTCGTCCAGTTCATTGATCGCCTGCTGCACGAGCATGTGCGCCTGCGTGCGCGCCTTCTCCAGCGCGTCGCCTTCCAGTGCCTTCGCCTTGATCGCGTTTACTTTGTCGTCAATGGACGATTCTTGGGTTTCTTCGATATAGGCGGTGGCGAACCCGCGTCCCTGTTCGACGTCGATGCCGGCCGTCTTGCCGAGCTGCTGTTCGTCGCCGATCAGGTCAAGAATGTCGTCGATGATTTGAAACGCCAGCCCGATATTGAAACCGAAATTCGCGAGCGCCTCAATCTGCTTGGTCGTACCGCCGCCCAGCTTGGCGCCCATTGCGCCCGCTGATTTGAACAGCGCCGCCGTCTTGAGGGCGATGACGCGGTAGTACACTTCGCGGGTGAAGTTGCCTTCTTTGACCGCGGCCGCTTGCAGGGTTTCGCCTTCAACCAGCGCGACGGTACCTTCAGCCAGCAGGACATTCAGGTCACGAAACGGAGCCATCAATTCGTAGACCTTCGTGAACAGATAATCGCCCGTCAGCAGGGCGAAAGTCCGCCCCCACAGTGCATTGACGGACGGTCGGCCACGCCGCACTACGCCATGATCATTGATGTCGTCATGCACGACGCTGGCGGTATGCACGAGCTCGACGGCCGCTGCGACCGGGGCAGCTTCAGAGGGGTTGTCGCCGCCGACCGCCGCATAAGCCAACAGCGCCAGCCGCGGACGAAGCCGCTTACCACCGGCCGCGATAATATGGCGGCTGGCGTCACGGAGGACGGCGACTTCGCTGTCCACGACATCTACCAGAAGGGTTTCAACCGCCTGAAACGCAGCTTGCAGCGCCTCAGAAAGTTCTGTCCGGGGTTGTACGGCGGCGACCGACGTGTCTTGCATGGTCATTGGGAAATCCCTGTACTTTATTTCGATTGTTCCGTTTAGAACTATCTAAATTTACTGAACTGATTCTACCTAAATCTGCATTTGAAGTCAACGAAAGATGCATAAGGGTCGGGTTAGATTATTACGAAACTTGGCTTTTGATCTCGGCGGCCCGCAGCGCAAAAGTGAACGTACTGCCTTTGCCGACTTCGCTTTTCACCTGAATCTCGGCTTGATGCCGTTCGAGGATCGTGCGGACGATGGCCAGTCCGACCCCCGTTCCGCCGAATCGGCGGGTCGCGGAATTGTCCACTTGATAGAAGGGGTCGAAGATTTTGTCCAGCTTATCGGGGGCAATGCCGATGCCGTAATCACGCACGGAGATGATCACCCACCGTGCTTTACGTCGGACGGTGAGACGCACGTTCTTCTTGCTGAATTTGAGCGCGTTGTCGAGCAGCAGTTGGAGTATCACGCCCAACCCCTGCTTATCGGCGAGGACGAGCGGCAGGTCATCGCCCAACTCGACTTTTACGCGTTCCGTCTGACCCTTAAATTCCCAACTGCGCCGCAAATTGCGCAGTGCCTGATCCACCGCTTCGGTGATCGGCATCGGTTCGGGGCGAATGTCCAGTGTGTCGGCGAGCTGGGTGATATTCTTGACGACGGCTTCAAGCCGCGCCGTGGCTTCCATCGCGTAATCGGCCAGCTTGTTGTCATTGCGGCGGTCTTCCGCCAGCAGGGCGACCGCCGATTTGATTTGCAGCAGCGGCGTTTTCAGTTCGTGCGACACATTGCGCACAATGGCGTTGCGCAGGACATCCACCTCATCCGCCATGTGCTGCTGTTGGCTCAACTGCGCGCGCAGCGCGGCATTTTCCGCGGCCAACTGGGCGAGTACGACCCATGCCCACTGTTCATCGATGTTGGAATGCTGTGTTTCGGTCACTCACCGCCGCCTTACTCTTATTCCGGGAGATCGTTTGCACCTTTTTCCAGCGCCTGAATGAACGCGTCCAGTCCGGGACGTTCCGCGTTGCACTCCGGACAACCCACATACGGATCACTGACGACGACGCGGTGCTTAAGGCAGCTCGCTTCCACGTGCAGTTTGCGACCCAGTCCGAGCAGCCGCGGACGGATGGTCAGGTTGAGTTCAAGGTTGGGGCTGGAATTGGCGTGGAGAATATCTGGAATCGGACACTGTGTGCAGGTGCTGGGCTGCCACGGCAGTGAGTCTGGGTTCGACTTTATCAACCGGCATTCCTGGAGATTGCGCCCGCGGTTAAAATCAGCGTAATAGAATTTGCATTCTTTTCCGGCTGGGGTACGCATGTCTGTTGGTTCCCGAACTTTCTTCTCTGACTAGCATAACACGGAATCGCCCCCTGTCGATTTGAGTTTTGTTTGATGGACGCGGTACTTTCGTTTGAATACCGAGAGGTTTCGCGGGGCAGGGCGGTCGATCTTTCTCCCCTCTCCTTTAGGAGAGGGGCGGGGGTGAGGTTGCTCTTTCTCCCCTCTCCCTTGACTTGAGGACCGGACACTTTTGACAATCGAGCGCTTGTAAGGACGTGCGTCTGCGCACCCGCTGCTCGATCACACATCTATCGGCATGCCTCGTGTTTGCGCAGGCTGCTTTCTCCCCTCCCTGAATTCGGGGAGGGGCGGGGTCGTTTGTCTCCCCTCTCCTTTAGGAGAGGGGTCGGGGGTGAGGTTGCTCTTTCTCCCCTCTCCCTTGACTTGAGGACCGGACACTTTTGACAATCGAGCGCTTGTAAAGACGAGCCTCTGCGCACCCGCTGCGCGATCACACATCTATCGGCATGCCTCCTGCTTGTACGGGCTGCTTTCTCCCCTCCCTGAATTCGGGGAGGGGCGGGGGTGAGGTCGATTGTCTCCCCTCTCCTTTAGGAGAGGGGCGGGGGTGAGGTTGCTCTTTCTCCCCTCTCCTCTAGGAGCTATGCATTACCCACAAGTCGGGGAAGGGTTGAAGGTGGGATAGAATAT
>CALKIA010000538.1 GCA_937988705.1 uncultured Chloroflexota bacterium
GAATCTGACGAGTAACAAATACCTTTGGTTTCATGAGCGTATTCCCTTCATAGTGCGCGGGAGTTTACCACAAAACCCACTCTAGCTAGACGGGGGCTTTGGCGTACAATCCACTAAAGTAGACTCTCGAAAGTCCCAATGTAGGGGTAGACCTAGGTGTCTACCCGGTTTCGGGCGCACACACAGGTGCGCCCCTCCATCCATTCGTGGATTTGTTTCGAGAACCTACGTAAGCTAAGGATCTGAAATGCAAAGTGTTGACGCTCCCATTTAACCCGATTGTGTTGAAAATGCGGACAGATCGTCACTCTAGCCGGGGTGCGGCGACATAGATGAGGAGGCGAACAGAATACCAACTGATCGAATGGACACTATCGATTGAGTGCTACTTAGGGTATACCTGTCAGCCCGTGTGGAAACCGACCATCTTGACACCATTACACTCCAATAGACCGGATTGGTACTAAGCCAGCCGGAACGATCGGCTAACATGGGAACGTGTTACCAGCAGAGGAACTTATGACATCTGAATTTGTCGCGCGCGAGAGTTTCCAAACAGACCATTCGAGTCCACTTCGATTCATTTTGTCGCATATTCGGCGGCATCCGATCTTCGCCTTCACGATGACGATTGGGGCGTTCTCCAATGCCGCTCTGGCAGCGGCCATTCCCTATTACATTGGCGTAGGTTTCAATGCGCTGGCGGAAGGGCGTGGGCCGGACGCGCTGGCCGCCGCCGCCGTCGCGGTCATCGTCTCGCAGTTGTTTCGTGCATCCCTACAACTCATGCGCAATTTTTCTGCGGAGACGTTCGCGCAGCGCATCGAACGGGATGTGCGCGATGAGCTGTATGCGAGTTTGCTCGGCAAGAGCATGACTTTTCACGATATGCAGCCTGTCGGCGAGATCATGGCGCGTGTGACCAACGATGTGCGCGAACTGAATCTGATGATGAACCCCGGTATGAACCTCTTGATTGGGTCAGGTTTCTTCGTCATCGCTCCATTGATCGCCGCGCCGCGTATGTATCCGGATTTGATCCTCGCGCCGCTCTTGTTCCTCATCGCCTACGTGATTTCGCAGGTCTTCTATTTGCGCAGCCTCGCCCCGGTGACGCAGCGCGTGCGCGCCTCCTTTGGCGAGATGAATGCGCGCGTAGCCGAATCGCTGGAAGGTTTGCAGGTCGTCAAAGGAACTGCGCAGGAAAAGCGCGAAGCGGTTGAATTTGGCGTCTTGTCCGACAGTGTCCGTCAACATCTAATTGCTCAAGGCGACATTGAGGCGCGTTACTTCCCTATGCTGCTGCTTGGGCTGGTGATTGCTGGCGGTTTCTTCCACTCGGCTGTCCTGTTCCGGCAGGGTTTGATCGATATCGGCACAGTCGTCGCCTTTAACGGGCAGTTGATGTTGTACGGCTTCCCGGTGTTCTCTTCGTTGAACTCGTTCTCGCAGGTGGCCTCCGGCTACGCCAGTGCTAAGCGCATCCTTGACATCATCAACACCGAAACGGAATTGGATCAAAATTCGACGGGCTACGCAGGGGAAATCAAAGGCGCGCTCAAGTTCGAGGGTGTCGATTTTCGCTATCTGACCGATGACAACGAGATTCTGCACGATATCAGTTTTGAGGTGAAGCCGGGACAGACTGTTGCGATTGTCGGGCAAACCGGGTCGGGAAAGACCACCCTCACCAAGCTGATCAACCGGACGTACGATGTGAACAAGGGGCGCATCCTGATTGATGACGTGGATGTGCGTGATTGGAACATGGCACGTCTGCGGTCGCAGATCAGCGTCATCGAGCAGGATATTTTCTTGTTCGGCCGCTCCATCGCCGACAACATCCGCTTTGGCAAACCCGAAGCTACGCTCGAAGAAGTGATCGATGCAGCGCACAAGGCGCAAGCGCATGACTTCATCACGGGCTTTGCGGAAGGCTATAACACGGTGGTTGGTCAGCGTGGGGTGACGCTTTCCGGTGGTCAGCGGCAGCGGATCGCCATTGCGCGCGCCTTTGTCACCAATCCGCCGATCCTGATCCTCGATGATAGTACCAGCGCTATCGACAGTGCGACCGAGGACAAAATCCAGAAAGCGATCTGGTCGGCGGCCAAGGGACGGACTACGCTGTTGATCACGCACCGTCTTTCACAGATTCGCTGGGCGGATCATATTGTCGTGCTGCGGAAAGGGCGCGTGGTGGCTCAAGGGACACATGATCAACTCCTCGCCAGCTCCGAGGCGTACCGGCGCATTTTTGCCCGCTACGAAGCGCCTGAACGTACCGCACAGGAAGGGAGTTAACCCATGGGGATTTTTGGCGGTTTACAGGCCGAACAATACGACCGGCAGTACACAGACGGTTACCTGCTGCGGCGCTTGGGGGATTATCTGGCGAAGCATCGCCGCCGCGTGCTGATCATCAGCGTGATGGTCATCCTATATGCGGTGCTTGGTTCAGTCATCCCGGTGGTCATCGCGGCGGGCGTCGATGCGTTGAGTACGCAAGCGCCTGATTCGACTGTCTGGTTCATTCTTGGGGCGTTGTTCGCCGTTGGCGTCATCGATTATGGCATTTACTGGGTGCGCCGCCGCATGACCGCGCGCGTAGTCGCGGAAGTGGTGAGCGATCTGCGCAAGGATGCCTTCGCCGCGGCGATTGAGCGCGATCTCTCGTTCTATGACGAGAACAAATCGGGCAAGATCGTCAGCCGCATCACCAGCGATACGCAGGAACTGACGAATGTACTGGTCATCGGCACCGACTTGATCAGTCAGGTGTTGGACTTTTTGATCCTGTTTGTCGTTCTTCTCACCCGCGAGTGGCGGCTGACGCTAATCCTCGCGGGGGCGATGCCGATTGTCTTTGGTCTGACGATTCTGCTGCGCCATTTTGCGCGCATTGTCACCCGGCAGGGGACGCGGGCGATGGCCGCGGTCAATGACAATATTCAGGAAAGCGTGAGTGGTATCAGCGTGGCGAAGAACTACCGCCAGGAGGCGGGGATCTACCACGATTTCACCAAGGTGAATACGCAGTCGTACACCATCAATATTCGGCGGGGGTTCGTGCTGGCGACCGTCTTCCCGACGTTGAACGCGGTTTCCGGTTTCATCATCGGTGCGCTGCTGTATATCGGCGGAACATACGTTATTGCGGGCGTGATCGGTGCCGGGGCATGGTATCTGTTCATTCAGGGCGTAGATCGCTTCTGGTTCCCCGTGATCAATTTGTCAGGTTTCTGGAGTCAATTGCAGGCGGGGTTGAGCGCGATTGAGCGGATTTTCGCGCTGGTGGATGCGGAAAACACCATCAAGCAGACTGCCAATCTGCCTGCGCCGGAGACGATGCACGGCGAAATCAAGTTCGAGAATGTGGTCTTTGAGTACAGCAATGGCGAACGCGTGCTCGACAACTTCAATCTGCATATCCAGCCCGGCGAGAGTATTGCGTTTGTCGGGCACACGGGTGCGGGTAAGAGCACCATTGCCAAAGCAGTGGCGCGTTTCTATGAATTTCAAGGCGGACAGCTCTACATCGATGGGCAGGATATTCGCACCTTCGATCTGCCGTCGTATCGCAGTAAGCTGGGGATTGTCCCCCAGCAACCGTTCCTGTTCAGCGGCACCATCCGCGATA
>CALKIA010000539.1 GCA_937988705.1 uncultured Chloroflexota bacterium
ATCTGTGCGCAATTCAGAGGAGAAAACAGGACGAGGCATGCCTCGTCCCTACAGGGGCTTCGGCGACGGGAACCCATGTTCCATTGGCAAGCATGAAAAACCTACTCCTGACAGCTGTTCCCACTGGATTTACTCAGCGCAGTATAACCATTTTGGCGCATCGATTGTAATTAGATTGGCGCAAGTATGGTGTTATACTTAAGACATTTCATTTCGTATGACAATATAAGGTGGCGTGTATGACTACGTTGATCACAGGTGGAGCAGGCTTTATTGGCAGCCGGTTGGCGCTGCGTCTGCTCGACCAAGGTGAAGCGGTTATCATCCTCGACAACTTTGATCCCTACTATGATCCGGCTATCAAACGCGCCAATGTGGCGGCTATGAAGAATAAAGCGCTGGTCGTTGAAGGCAGCGTGTGTGACACAGCGTTGGTCGAGTCAGTGTTTGCGCAGCATGGCATCGACCGCGTGGCGCACCTCGGCGCGTTGGCCAATGTGCGATATTCGGTTGAGCGCGGACGCCAGTACGCGGATGTCAACACCAGCGGCACGGTCACCATGCTGGATGTTGCCCGCAAACATCAGGTCAGCACCTTTGTCCTCGGGTCGACCTCATCCGTTTATGGCCAGACAACCCGGATTCCCTTCGTCGAAGACGATGCCGCGATGCTGCCGCTGGCGCCTTACCCGGCCAGCAAACGAGCCGCCGAAATGTTCTGCTACAGCTATCACCAACTGTTCAGTTTGAACGTCAATGTAGTGCGCTTCTTCAACGTGTATGGCCCGCATGGTCGACCGGACATGATGCCAATGAAGGCGATTCAGGCGATTCTCCGTGGCGAGACGATCCAGTTGTTCGAACGGGGCGAACTTCAGCGCGACTGGACGTATATCGACGATATTGTCGATGGCATTTCGGCGGCGCTGGAGCGACCGCTGGGGTATGAAATTTTCAATCTGGGGTTTGGCGCGCCGATCACGCTGAATGCGTTCATCGAGATCTACGAACGCCTGATCGGCAAGCAGGCGATCACGGTCGATGTGCCGACGCCGCGCAGCGAACCGCCGATCACCTACTGCGATAACAGCAAAGCCCGCACTCTCCTCGGCTTTGCGCCGAAAATTGATATTGAAACCGGGTTAACGCGCACGTGGGAGTGGTACTGTTCACGCTTTGGTTTGGCCTGAGCTGACAGAAGCAGACTAGCAGACAAGCAGGCGCAGCGGATACATATTGCGGCGAATGTAGTTCAGCAGGGCGTAGATGAAGACGGCTGCCCCGACCATCTCGAACAAATCTTGCAGGTGATTGCTGACGACGACCAACGGATCCTGAAAATCCAGATTATCCAGAAACAGGCTTTCGGCAAATTCGAGGCCAAGCGCCCCGGTCAAAAAGATCGCCCCGGCCGTGATGACTAAGCGGCGGGTAGGCGTCGGAAGCTGCCAGACAAACGGGACATACCATAGCCCGACGAGGATCACGAAGAGTGCACCCGGAATGAGCCAGCCGATCTGCAGCGGGCCGATCGAACGCTCGCTCATGAAGTTGGAAACTCCTTCGTGAAGGTACGCCACTTCATCCAACGAAAATAGGGTAAACAGGACGGCGAGCGCGACCCAATGGTATCGAAACCGTTCGCGCTGGCGCAGCTTGTCGATCGCGATCAGAGCGAGAAGACCAGCCGCCAGCAGCAGGATCGCCCCGGAAAACCAGCTCGGAATGTTACCTTCGGCGACTACATCGAAGCGGAGAATGAGTTTAGCCAGTGATGTTGGTGTTGCCGCTGCCGGATCTCCCGTATAGGGATTACCGGAATACGGATTGACCACGACGACGCCGACAAAACTGATGGCGATGAGACTAAACGAGATGATCAGAAGGGCGACGAGAATGAATTTGGAGTTGATCCGGGCTTCGGCTGGTGACTTGTTGTGCGCTAGACTGGTTGTCTGATCGACCATGAAACCTCATAAAGTTATTCTCAAGGCTCGCGCGCTGAAACGAAAGTGTGGCAGCCGTGTGCGCGCCTGGCAGAGCCACGCGATACGGATAATGTAATTAAGGCGAGTTTAAAGTTCCGGTTAAATTGGATCAAGTCTCTTAAAGAGTTTGCTCATAATCCTATTATGCGCTTGGCTTATTCCGAGGCTTAGGTGTGTTCTCGAAACAAATCCACGAATGGATGTCGGGGCGCACCTGTGTGTGCGCCCGAAACCGGGTAGACACCTAGGTCTACCCCTACATTGGGACTTTCGAGAGTCTACTTTAGGTGTGTTCTAGGTGCGGTCTGATTTTCTGCCAGAAACACAAAACGCGATTGCAAAAGCCGGCAATCGCGTTCGTCGGGGTAGCGAGTCGGAATATCTTACGGTTCGGGATGCATGTTTTGCGGCGGATTATTAAGGCGGAAGCCGTGACCGCGCACCGTGATAATGTACTGCCACTGCGGATCGATTTCGGCGAGACGGTCTCGCAGGCGGCGCACCAGCGCGTCGATCGCCTGTTCGCTGACGCCTTCGCCGACTACATCCGGCCAGACTGTTTCCACCACTTTATCCCGCGTGCAGATACGTTCGCCACTCGTAAACAGCAGTTCCAGTAAGCGGTACTGCGGAGGACTGAGCGGCGGATCGATTTCAGCATTGTTGATGAATACGCGCCGTGCTTCGGGGTCGATGCGCAAACGGCCGCCCGTGATGTCAGCGGGAACGACAGATTGACGCGGGGCGGTTGCGCCGGTACCGATGAACTGTAGGCGGATCGCCAGCGCCAGTGAAACCTGATCACCATCTTCGAGGCGGTGCGTGCCTTTGAGTTGCACGCCGTTCACCCACGTCCCGTTACGACTGTCTAAGTCTTGCACGTAATAAGCATCATTTTCTTCATAAACCCGAATATGATGACGCGACACCTGACGTTCTGGCAAGACAATGTCACAGTCCTCTCCGCGTCCGATGACTAGGCTTTGCCCATTCAATACCCATTGGGTATCCGTCATCTTGTCGGAGTGAATAATCAGCATGGGTTGATCCAAAGTTGACTCAGACATCGCTGCTGCTCCTGAATGCCCCGCATGT
>CALKIA010000540.1 GCA_937988705.1 uncultured Chloroflexota bacterium
GCCGGATGGCGGTCAAGCAGTACAGCGGAATTCAGCGAAAAATCGCCGAACTGTATCCCGAAGACTTCTACGTCACGGACACGCTGACGCTGGAACTGGATGAACAGATCGAAGAACGCCACATGCTGAGTCAGGTACAACTGGCCGCCGGACAGATGGTCATCTACCTGGAAGGGCTGCTGCGTGAACAGAATGTTGGGGGCCGGGGCTTTGAAATGCGCGGTGACTTCAATATTGAACGCGGTGACTGGCGCGGTCTCGGACGGGAAATTCAGGATCAGGTGATGCGCTTGACACGCGAAACGATCCAGCGCGCCGTGTCGAACATCGATGTGGATGTGCAGACCGGACGCGGTGAGAGCTACCGCGACGCGAATCTCGAGGGTGCCATGCTCGACGGTGTCAATATGAGCGGCCGCAACCTTAAAAACGCGACCCTTTCGAAAGTTCATGCCCACGGTGCAAATTTCAGTGGCGCGAATTTGAAGGACTCCATGCTGGATGAGGGTGATTTCGAGAGCGCGAACTTCAGCGGTGCCAACATGAAGAATGTGAACGCCGAGCATGCGCGGTTTATCAACTGCAATTTGACGGGCGCGAATCTGCGGGATGCGAACCTCGAAGGGGTGGACCTGACCGGCGCGAAAATTGCGGGCGCGAATATGTCGCAGGCGAACCTTGAAGGCGCGACCCTGCCCAACGGCGAACCGTACCAGCGTGAGGCCGACCTCCTGCGCTATCACGCGGCGCATGCCGACATGGGACGCCGCATCCGCATCGAAATCGACACGGATGACGACGATGAAAAGCCCAAGCGTCAGCCACCGGAACCGCCCGTGCCGCCGGTGCCGCCCGTCCCGCCCATGCCTCCGCACGACCGCTTCTAACCTGTACGGGTTGACAGTACCCGGCACGCTGTCCTTGCGGTATCCTGATAGCCCTATCAGCCCGCAAGGACAGTTTTTATGACGCGTTACCTCCGCATATTACGCGAAAATCCAGATTTCACCCGCCTGTGGCTGTCACAGGTGATCAGCATGACGGGCGACTGGTTTAATACCGTCGTGCTATTCGCGTTGGTTGCCGCCTACAGCCCCGGTCAGGAAGGATTGGCGATCAGTCTGTTCGTGCTGGCGCGCGTGGTGCCGCCGATGTTGATCAGCCCGATCACCGGCGTGCTGGTCGATCAGTTGAATCGCAAGCGCCTGCTCATCTGGAGTAATGTACTGCGCGTGTTTGTAGTCGCGGCGCTGCTGCTCACGACCCAGGGGCCAGAATGGCTGTGGTTGATCTACCTATTGACGGTCATGCAGTTCGCGATCTCGGCGGTGTTTGAACCGGCGCAGTCCGCGCTGATCCCGACATTGATCCCCCCGCAGGATTTGATCGTCGCGAATACGCTTGTGAATATCACCTGGTCGTCCATGCTGGCTATCGGCGCGGTGATCGGTGGGGTGGTGGCGACCCTTCTCGGCACGAACGTCGCCCTAGTTTTTGATGCCTTGTCGTTTGCGGTGGCAGCCTGGCTGATCCTGCCGTTGGTGCCGCGTGCCGTTGTCCAGGTGCACGAACACGCGCTCCTGGTAGATACCAGCTTTCAGGAGGGGGTACGATTTCTGCGACGCACTCCGCAGTCGGCTATGCTGCTGCTCGCCAAGTTCGGCATGAGCCTCGGCAATGTCGATACGCTAGTCGCCATTTTCGCGACGCAGATTTTTGTCTACGGGGATGGTGGCGGCCTCGGCCTCGGGATTATGTACAGCGTCTTTGGCTTGGGCGCGATTGTTGGCCCGCTGATTTTCAACCGCTTCAACGATGGCTCGCTCAAAGTGATGCGTCGGCTGATGTTGATCGCGTTTTTCGGCGCGGTCATCGGATGGGTGGCGGTGGGTGCGGCCACTACATTTGTGCTGCTGTGTGTCGGGCTGTTCATTCGCGCGGTCTGCGGTTCGACTAATTGGACCTACAGCACGATCGCTCTGCAAAAGACCGTGCCGAACTCGTACCTTGGGCGCGTGTTTTCGTTAGATATGGCGGGCTTCTATCTGGCGACCGTGCTCAGTACGGTGGCGCATGGCGCGCTGATCGATACGGTGGGCAGCGACAATGTCCGGTTGATCGCACTGGGTACAGGGGTTGTGGCGCTGGTTCCGGCGCTCATCTGGGGGCTGCTGACGCGGCGTTTCGAACGCCGTGAGCTCGAGCCCGCTGTCGCAGCGGCCGATTGATTGAAATGTAAATCATAATTTGAATTCATGTTTGATCAGCGTACAGTGGAGAAAAATAGAATATAGACGCTTTTGGAGAAATCTTGTGGATACCCTCACTACTACCCGCTATGATGACGTTCGCCGTATCTACCGCCACTGGAGCTCTTGCGAGCGCTACACCGGAGGTGACGCTCTGACCACCGCCATTGAGTGCGGTTGGAAAATTAAAGGTGTGATTTTTCGGCAGGAGTTCTGGTTGGCGGGGGTGCGCCGGGTGTGCGTGTTTCACATCGACCTCGAACGCGACGGCGAAGCAGTCAAAATGCTCGTTATTCACAATCCGTACGTAATACGCTATATTCGTGAATTAGGGGCGCAGGTTGTGCAAATCAATCAGCGTCGTCAAACCGATTTTGACCGCTGGTCGTGAGAATCTATGCTAATTGACCTACTGAAAGTCGTTGTCCTCGGCATTGTTGAAGGGATTACGGAGTTTCTGCCCGTATCCTCCACCGGGCACCTCATTGTCGCCGCCGCTCTCCTACGTCCGAATTTCAGTGAGGCGCTGGAAGGCACGTTTGAGATATTTATTCAGCTCGGCGCTGTGGTGGCCGTGGTTTTCTACTATCGACGCGACTTAATTCAGCAGGTTCTGATGGTGCGGACGGATGCCGGTGTGCGCCGCCTGTGGTTGGCTCTAGTGGTCAGTGCGATTCCGGCGGGACTGGTGGGTTTCCTGTTCCGTGATTTCATTAAAGAGGTACTATTTCATCCGCTGACGGTCGCGATTTCGCTGATCGTCGGCGGTGTGGTCTTCATCGTCTTTGAACGCTGGTATGCGTCGAAGTCCTTAACCCTCACCACGGAAGTCACGGCGATTACGTGGCGGCAGGCCGCGGTGATCGGCGGGTTGCAGGCGCTGTCGCTCATTCCGGGTGTGTCGCGCGCAGCGACTTCGATTTTTGGCGGGATGTTGAGCGGACTAGATCGCCAGACGGCTACCCGCTTCTCATTCTATCTGGCCATCCCCGTACTCGGCGGCGCCACCATTGTCGATCTGCTCCTCAGTCTGGATGAAATCAGCACGGGTGACCTCGCCTTCCTAGCCCTCGGGGCCTTTGTATCCGGCATCGTCGCCTTCTTTGCGATCAGTTGGTTGCTGCGTTTCATTGCGCGAAGCAATTTCATCGCCTTCGGTTATTACCGGATCCTCGCGGGCCTCCTCATCCTTATCCTGCTCGGCTTATCGGTGATTTAATCGTACGTATTACAACCTTTAGGCTATCCACTCCAAAACCGCTTTATACTCGAACCAAAGGCCGAAGTGGTTCCGCTTGGCGGTTGTTCGATCAAGCTTGACCCACACCTACAACTAGGGTATCTGGATTTCCTGCATGGCAGACAGACTTCGTGGTCATCGTGATTCGCACACCAGTTTCCCACATAAGCTGTCGCTAAATCGACGTGTGCGCACCCAACGCACATACGGCACGGAAGCGGTGGTTGCTGCGGTGAACAGTTTGCCGATCGACGTTGAGGACGAACTCCGGTTTGCGCAGATCGTGTATGCGACTGCCGCCATGCTCACCCGGGTGTTGTCTCCAGAAATCACGCTCAAGACTCTTCTGCAAAAAGCGCTCGATGCTATCGGGCATAATTTGGGCAGTATCAGCGTGTTTACGGGAAACGACGACCGGATTGTCGCCATCTGCGGGTATACCCCGGAACAATCAGACGCGCTGCAGCACTTTAGACTTTCGCCGAATCGCCGGAGTGTTCAGGCGAGTCTGCACAGGCGAGAGCCGCTTCTCACTGGAGATATCCAAGCCATTCCTGATTGGGAGTTTGCGCCGGGCTTGGAGTGGTTGCGTTCGAATGTCGGCGTCCCGATCATTGCCCATGATCTCGTAATCGGCATATTGAGCATCGATTCCGCGTACCCACACGCCTTTACCCAAAAACAGGTCGAGCGTTTGCGAGTCTTCGCCGATTTTGCCGCCATCACCATTGAGAATTCACAACTCTATGATGAATTGATGCGGGATGCGGTGGAAAACCAGTCGCTGCATCGGGCGACGGCCTTTCTGTTCAAATCCAGTCTATTTACGGCGGATAATCTGCTCGAAGTGGGCGACGAAATTGTGCGGACGGTGATTGTCGAATTCGGCAAGGTTGACTGCGGTCTCATTTTGCTGGATGCGGAAACCGGGCACTTGACACGACTGGCACGCGCCGGGGGGTTTCAGGTGCAGGCCAACCAGACCCTGCATATTAATGGTCATGGGCTAGTGCCGCAGGCGGTTCGCACCGGAGAAACGGTTTATGCGCCGGATGTAACGGCGGTCGAACAGTATGCTCCTAATAATGCTACCACGCGCGCTGAACTAGTTGTCCCGCTGCGCACAGCGAAAGGGGTGATCGGTGTACTGGATTTACAGAGCGCTGAGCCGAATGCTTTTAGCCAGCAAGATCTGCGGTTGCTGACCGCATTTGCCGAGCGTGTCGCCGCGGTGATCGAAAATGTCATCCTCTACAACCGGATTCGGGAGCACGCTGATGATCTCGAACGGCGGGTGGCGCAGCGCACGCGGGAACTCAATCGTGCGCTCGAACGCGAGCGTGAACTCAATGATCTCAAGTCGCGATTTATCGCGCGGGTTTCTCATGAATTCCGTACGCCGCTGGCGGTGATGAATACTGCAAGTGATCTGCTGATGAACTACGGCGACCGCATGAGTATGGAACAGCGTGGCGAAAAACTCACGCGCATTCGCACCGAAGTTAATACCCTGACGCTGATGCTCGACGACATTTTGACCATCAGTGTGAACGGTGACGAGGGGAAGGCGACTTTCAAACCGGATACATTCGATCTGCGGCACTTGTCTGCCGAGGTCATTCGTTCAGTACGCGGGGGGAGCGGGGCGCTGCACGATGTGCAGTATGAGTATCTTGGTCAGCCGCTCATCTATGCCGATCCGATCTGGATTCGCCGGATCATACAAAATCTGCTGTCGAATGCTGTGAAGTATTCGGAACCCGGCAGTCGAATTTATCTGATGATCAACTGCACTGAACACGAGGCAACCATTCGCGTTCAGGATCAGGGGATAGGTATCCCGGAAATCGATCAACCCCATTTGTTTGATGTGTTTCACCGGGCTGTTAACGTGGAAAATATCAGCGGAACGGGGCTAGGTTTGGCGATTGTTCGACAAGGGGTAGAATTGCACGGTGGTGAAATTGCCTATTCCACAAAACTAGGTATGGGTACCACCTTCGTTATTACGATTCCACATAAGTCTACGAGATGAAGTGATGAAGAAAATCTTAGTCGTTGAGGATGCTCAGTCCCTTCGTAAGGACATCGTCGAGATGTTGGGTTTCGAGGGTTTTGACGCGGTTGGAGCCGAAAATGGGCTCGTCGGTGTTGATCGCGCGCGCGCCAGGTTCTGCCAGACCTGATTATCTGTGACATTATGATGCCGGGGCTTGATGGCTATGGGGTACTGGAGGAACTGCGTAAGGACACCCTCACTTCGACCATTCCATTTATCTTCCTGACCGCGCGCACGGATCGCGTCGATGTGCGTCAGGGGATGGAATTGGGGGCGGACGACTTTTTGACGAAGCCGTTTCACGCGGCCGAACTGCTCGCCACCGTGCGCACCCGCTTGAAGAAGCGCGAAGCTCAGCAGGCTGAAACCAATGAGGCGGTGGGGCAAGTGACCCACAATATCATCGTGGCGCTGCCCCATGAACTGCGGACGCCGCTAAATATCATCCTCGGCTTCTCTGACCTGATGATGCTGGATGCGCCGAGTATGGATGCCGCGCGCATCGCCGAGATGGCTCGTCTAATCAACAATGGGGCACTGCGTCTGCTGCGCGTGATTGAGAATTTCCTGTTGTTTGCCCAGACAGAAGTCATACTCACGGATCGCCATCAGATCGAGGAATTCCGCAAGCACTATGGTATCTACCCCCATCTGACGATCGCGCGCAATGCCAAACAGCAGGCCACGCCGACCGGCCGCACAGACGATCTGCGTCTGGAACTTGAAGAAGTCGACGCTGTCAGCATGTCGGAGGAATTCCTCAAAAAGATCACGGAAGAACTGATCGATAACGCTTGCAAGTTCTCCGAGGAACACTCGTCGATCGAGATCAAGGGGAAGCGCGACGGCGATTTCTACGTTGTGAGTGTGACAAACAGCGGGCGCGGCATGACCCGCGAACAAATTCTAAAGATTGGGGCGTATATGCAGTTCGAGCGCCGCATCTACGAACAGCAGGGCATGGGGCTGGGACTTGTCATCTGCAAGCGGTTGATCGAAATGCACGGTGGGGGGTTCAGCATTGAAAGCGTACCCGGGGAAACGATCACGGTTCAGATGCGCTTACCGATTAAGGATGACGCACTCGCACCCGAGAAGGGCTAACGACCGTCGCGTGTCGTTGTCCTTTGGAAGAACTCCGCTATAATAGGTAAGTATAGGACCGCGTTGCGCCTGTGAGGGAGAATCTCATTCATGCGAGCAGATTGGACGCATAAGGGCTTGCTTATTCTGTCCCTTTTAATTCTTGTATTTGCGTCGGGTTGTTTCCAGTCTGCTGGTGGGGCGCTGGAAGCAACCAGCGTGGCCCAGTCGGCTCCGACTTTTACGCCGACGGTGACGGATACTCCACTGCCCACGGCGACCGCTTTCCCGTCTCTGACGCCAACCGAGGATCAGTCGATCATCGTGCTGACGCGCGTGGTCACGGCGACCTCGACCCCCGGCCCGATTTTCGACGGCACACAGGGTACGGAAGTGGCTGATGTGGCGCTGCAAGACATTGTAGCGGAAACCTCAACGGCTATTTTCCTGACCTCGAATGCGCAGTTCCAGCCGCTGCAAGCGGCGACGACCGAAATTCCACCCGTGATCGATCCGCTGCTGCTCTCGGCGACTGCCATTATTCGGGACTCGACCGAAACAGCAGCCGCCCCGCTCACCCAAACGGCGCAAGCGGTACTTGGCATCACGCCGACTTCACCCTTCTTCCCGACGAGTACGATTGCCGGTGAAATCGCGACGGCCATTGTGCCGACGGGTGCGGATTGCGTTCATGAAGTACGCGCGACGGATCGCAACCTATTCCGCATCGGCCTGAACTATGGCGTAACTTATCAGACGCTGGCGACCTATAACAACCTCGTCAATCCTAACCTGATCTACGTCGGTCAGCGGTTGGTCATCCCCGGCTGCGGTACCACGGGGAATCGCCCGCCCGCCACTTCGACGGCGACGACGACGGGTGGGGGCGTTCCGGTGACTTCGGTTCCCGGCGGCGGCACGGGCACATATGTCGTGCAGGATGGCGATACGTTGTTTGGCCTGTCCCAACTGTGGGGACGCCGTGTGATGGATATCGCGGCGGTCAACGGTATCGCGAATGTCAACCTGATCTACATTGGGCAGACGCTGGTAATTCCGTAGCATGCAGGAAACGGTCCTCAGTTCTGAAGAAATTTACCGCGGGCGCGTCATCCAGCTATCAGTGCTGGATGTGCGCCTGCCGAATGGTAAGACTTCCCGCCGCGAGCTGATCCAGCATCCGGGCGCGGTAGCGATCATCGCGCTGAACAGCGCCAACGATGTGCTGCTCGTGCGGCAGTATCGGATGGCGGCCGGGCGCGTGCTGATGGAGATCCCGGCTGGTACCCTTGAACCCGGCGAAGATCCGTGGGTGTGCGCGGAACGCGAACTTCAGGAGGAAACCGGGTATCGCCCTGGTAAGCTAGAAGCCTTTGGGGGCATTTATGTCGCTCCCGGCTATACTTCCGAGTTCATCCATCACTTTATCGCCACCGACCTCACCGCGTCCCGGTTAGAGATGGATGAAGACGAATTCATCGAAGCGGCGTTTGTTCCTTTCACTGAAGCGCTGGCGCTGATCGACCGCGGCGAGATCATTGACGGCAAAAGTATCAGTGGGCTGTTGAAGGTGGCGCGCCGTTTAGGGCTGTGACCCTTGTGAGAGCTGGTCCGTCCCTGTATAATGCGAATTGATTTTGAATTTGTACGCCCTTCCAAGTAGGATGAGCGTACTTTTTTTGACGAGGAAGCCCGTGAACGAGTTATTGAAAGCACTGGAAGCCCCGGATCGTGGGCATCCCCAGTTTGGACCCGGCGACACTGTGAAGGTCCACGTGAAGGTGGTTGAAGGCGACCGCGAACGTGTCCAGATTTTTCAGGGTGTCGTGATCCGCTATCGTGGTGGTGGCAATGACGCCAATTTCACCGTTCGCCGTATCGCGACGCACGGGATCGGCGTGGAACGTCAGTTCCTGCTCAAGAGCCCCCGTGTCGAAAAGATCGAAGTGACGCGTAAGGCGAAGGTCCGCCGCGCTCAGCTGTATTATCTGCGCGATGTTCGTGGCAAGGCGGCTCGTCTGAAGGAAAAGCGCTAAGTCGTGCGTCCGCTCATCGGGATCACTGCCGCTGATGTTTATGCGGAACGGGGCAAGCTGTACCACCGAGCGTACGCGCTCAATGCGTTTGCAGTTGCAGACGCGGGCGGCTTGCCCGTGTACATTCCGCCGGGTCTGGAAGAATCCGTGCTTCGTGAAGTTTACGAGCGCGTCGATGCTGTGTTGCTTCCCGGTGGCCCCGACGTTGATCCGGTGATCTACGGCCAAGAACGTCATCCCGAAACCAAAATCATCGATGCGCCGCGCGACGCGCTCGAGCTGACGCTCACGCGCTGGTTGGTTGAAGATGATCGTCCGCTGTTCGGTATCTGCCGCGGTCATCAGGTGATGAATGTCGCCCTTGGCGGCACGCTGGTGCAGGATATCCCTTCTCAGGTTGAGACGACACTGACGCACGATCTGCCGGATGAGTACCCGCGCAGCACACGCTTGCACACCGTTGATATCAAGCCGGAAAGCCGGCTAGCTTCGATTCTCGGTACCACGCAGGTCGTAGTCAATAGTCTGCATCATCAATCGGCGCAGGCACCCGCACCGGGCGTTGATTTCACGGCGTATGCGCCTGATGGCATCGTCGAGGCGCTCGAAGTGCCGGATAAGCAGTTTATTTTGAGCGTGCAGTGGCATCCCGAAGACCTGTATGAGGACGACGGCATGATGAAGCGCCTGTTCACGGAATTTGTCAACGCTGCCCGCGAAAGTGCTGCTCGCAAGCCTCGCCGCTAACTGAAGCGCCCTGTGACCGTTCCCGACACCTCCGCAGCAGCGAAGCGCATCGGAGTTTTTGACTCCGGCGTCGGCGGGTTGTCGGTGCTGCGTGAAATCCACCGCCACCTGCCCAATATCCCCACCATCTACTATGCTGATCAAGCCCATTTGCCCTATGGCATGCG
>CALKIA010000541.1 GCA_937988705.1 uncultured Chloroflexota bacterium
TGTTTCGAGAACCTACTTCGTCCCTACCATTAAAAACCTACCCCTGACAGACCCCCGGCCTCCCGAATTCGGGGAGGGGAGCCAGATTCCCCCTCTCCCCGCTTGCGTGGGAGAGGGGGTGAGGGGCAGGTAACAGAAAGCGGCCTGCCTCGTCCGCTGTCCCTACGAATGATCCGGTTTGGCTATTCTCCGTTTAGCGTGAGCACGGCGCGCATGTGCATCCCGCCGTCGCTCAGCCGCCCATAGCTGATCGAGCTGCTGCTGACTAACCCGGTCAGTGCGCCCAAGGCCATGCTCAGGTCGCGGGTATCGCTCGTGTCGGTCCGCTCGAAGATGTCGACCAGCGTCGCCAGGTTGTCGCTCGACTGGTAGAGAATGTTGTAGCTCTCCGGCACATAATACTGCGCCGCTTCCTGCCACTGCGGGTCTTGATCTAAACCGACGCCGGGGTTGAGCGCGGCCTCGACATAGCGGCGCGTACCGAAGCTGAACACTTCGTCGCTCACGCCGAGCAGCAGTTCGATCTGGTCGCCGCTGAACGAGTTGGTTTCCACGCCGATCACGATCACCTGTGTTCCGTTGCTGTCTTCGAACGAGATGTTGATATTGTCCTGTCGTTCGGTGGGCAGCGCGCTGAGAGTGGCGATGAGATTGTCGCGCAGTTCCGCCGCGACCGCCGCGTCGGTGACACCGAAGGTGAGCGCGAAGTCGAGCAGCAGATCCGGCGTGACCAGGTCAAAAGCGGTATCTGCACCTTCCGCCGCCGGGTTGACCCCCGCATAGAGCGCGTAAGTGCCATTGAGCGCGGGCAGAATCTCAGACTGGAAGTTCATGCCTGTGAAACCGCGAATGCCGAAATCCAGCGCCCACAGCCCGGTCTGGATATCGGCTGCATCCGATTCCATGCCTTGCTGGCTGGCCAGCTGCTGAATTTGATCGATGACCATGTTGTAGGAGTCGGCGAAGTTGCTGCCGAGGATCAGCAGCGGCGTCCCCGCCGGGATCCGGGTGAGCAGCCCCAGATCGAGCGGCGCCGTGGCTACACTGCCCACGCCCAGCGCGTTGACATTCGTCGCGCTCACGCCCTCGATGGTCAGCGCTGTACCGTCGAAGATGGTGAAGCCAAACGCCTGTGGTTCCAGCCCAGCGATCGTCGCGGGGAGGGGCTGGCCGAACGCCTCCACCGAGTTGTCGGCGGCATAGCTGACAAAGGCGCGCGTATCGACATAGACCGCCGCGTTGTAATCGCTGCCCGGCAGCAGACCAAGCGCGGTGTTGAAGGCGACACTTCCGGTGAGCGGTGCGGCGACCGCGCCACCGTTCGCAACGATCCCAAAATTGCTGGCGATCAGGATCACATCGTCGCGGAACACGAGGTGTGTATTGTCGCGCGTGCTTTCGTAGGTGGTGAAGCCGTCACCCTGAGTTTGCACATATTCGCGCGGGCCGGTGACGCTCTGGAAGAAGGCTTCGGCGGCGTCCCGGTCGGTGATGCTGATGACAACCAGCTCGATTGGATTATTGAAGTCATCGGTGGTCGTGAGCGGGAACATGCCGATGGCCGCGGTGTTACCCAACCATGGGCGGAACAGATCCTGAAAAGTTGCGCCGCTTTTGATGCCAGACGCCAGCAGATCCAGCGCCTGAGTCAGCGTGGTGCCGCCCACTACCGGGACGACCTGCCCGACCTGTGTCAGCACACCGTCCAGCGTAGCAATGAAGTCGTCGTCAGTGCGCGCGCTGGCGTAGATGACCGAACCTTCGGGGAAATAGCCCGCGAGCGTCGTCAAATCGTCGATTGGAAGGGCGGCGGTGGGCAGCGCGAAGGCGCCCAGGAGCAGAATTGTCAACAACAGGAGTACTAGTCTTTTCATGGGAAATCCTCTAAAGCTAATTCTGATGTGCCCTGCGTACCTATTGTACGTCGATTACGGGCGAAAAGTTCCCTCCCTGTCTAGACCTACTGACAAATCGTTTTGCCCATCCGTGGGGATTCTCGATTACACTAGGTGACGGAATCGGATGATGCGGAACCAATTTCGCGATGACGGACACTCAGTTGCACGACGAACAAACAGACCAGAGCCCCACCCCACCAGCCGCTGTGCCCGTTGAAGAATGGGTCGAACGAACGTTGTGGCGGTCGGCGCGTGCCCGGCTCATCTATGCGCGGCTTCAGGTGCGTCGCAGCACCCCGCCTAAGCAGCAAGCGCTGGATACGCGCCAAATGCTGCGGCTTGGCGTCTTCGGGGTGATCGTGTTGATCATCGCGGCGCTGCTGCTGATCCTTCCGCCGCCCGCATCCGTTTTAGGTTTCATACTTGTGCTCGCAGCCTCGGCTGCGGTTGTCATCCGGCCTAAACTCAAACTAGGAAAGTACGTGAAAGCGATTACCCTCCCGCAGCCCATTCGTGCGCAGCGCAACAAACTGGCATTTGTGCTGGCGCTGACGTCCTTCGGCTTGATGATCGCCGCGACGCTCGATTTTCACTACACTAACCTGCTGGCGTATCTCGATCACGCAACGATCAAGATGATCGTCGGAGCGCTGTTGTTGGGCGTGGCGGTCAAGCTCTCCTCCCGACAGCCCGCGCTGCCCACGCTCAGCACCGAACTGCTCAATCCACCGCGCAAAGGGTGGTGGCTGCCCGCGCTGATAGGCGTGGTACTGCTGGGGATGACGGCCGAAATCAACATGCGGCGTCTGGGCATTCCCTTCCTGCAATCGGTCAATGTGAACGTGCAGATCGCGCTCTTTCTCGCTGCGCTCTTCTTCTGGGCGTGGGGGATGGGGGGGATGCCAAAACTGCGCCTGCCGCGGTTTAACCGGTGGACGGTACTGCCACTGCTCGCCATTCTAGTGTTCGCGTTTGGCGTGCGCGCCTTTGGGCTGAATGACACCCTCCGCAGCCTGGTCGATGAACTGCACTTCACCGACGGCGTGCAGCGCATTTTCTGGGTGCCGGATTTGCCCATGCTCACGTCGATGAGCGGGCAAGCACCGTTCACATGGCTGTACGCCTACACTGAGTATCTGACGATCTTCTTCACCGGCTTTGATTTGGCCGGGGTGCGCGGCCCCAGCGTGATCTTTGGCGTGGCCGTCGTTGCGCTCACCTATGGTCTGGCGCGCGCGCTGCTGGACGATCGCAAAACGGCGCTCCTCTGCGCGTTGATGCTGGCCGGATTCGCGCCGTTTATCCATTACAGCCGTACCGCGCTGCTCCATATCGGCGATCCGCTGGCGGGGGGCATGGCGCTCATGTTTGCAGCGCGTGGCCTGCGTTCCAACCGGCGCATCGATTGGGCGCTGGCGGGCATTGGACTGGGATTGACGCAGTATTTTTACGAAGGTGCCCGCTTGCTCTTCTTCCCGCTGATGATCGCGTGGATGATCGGGTTGCTCATCGTGCAGCGCGGCAAAATGCGCCCGCTCCTCAAGGGGATCGGCGTCATGTTCATCACCAGCGCGCTGGTCACGGGACTGTACTACGCCATCATCCTCAATAACAACGAGGGTTTGAGCGAACGCATGAACGATTCGGGGCTAGGCAGCGAGTACTGGGAGAACATCCTACAGGATGGTATCAGCGCGGACGACTTGCACACCCTCTCGATTCAGTTTACGCGTCCCTTCGCCTCGTGGGTCGCGCACCGCGACCTGAGCGCCTATTACGGCGGATCGCAGGCGTTGATCGTCGATTACCTGATCCCCTTCTTCCTGTTCGGCGCCTTCTATTTGTTCTGGCGCCTGCCGTCCCAAATCTTCATCGTGCCGCTGTGGTTAGTCGCTACGGGGCTGGGGAATGGCCTCTTGCGGGACAACATGGTGTCGGTGCGCTATGTCCTCGTCCTCCCGGCGATGGCGATCGCCATTGCGGCCGGGATTCGCTATCTGATCCCCTTCATCTGGACGCGGCAAGCGGATACCTTGCCGGAAGCGGAGCGCCCGCCCGAAAACCGCCTGCGTTACGCCATTCCGGTGGTGCTGGTCGGGTTTTTCGCGGTGGCGCAGGTGCAGTACTACTACGGCCCGCATCTGGCCGAATTCAACGTCCAAATCCGTGACTTCAAAGCCTATCGTGATGGCGTGGATGTGGCGCTGCGCGCAGCAGAGCTGCCGTGGAACACGCAGACGATCATCGTGGGGCGTCCACAGCACGATACCGGTGTGCCGCGCGCGCTCGTCGGTTATTTCCGCCACGGCGAAGTCAATGAACATCCACCCCTGTTGAGTCTACGCGTCGATGAGATCAATCCGCGTTCGCTGATGGCGCTCGTACCGGGACAGAACTACGCCTATTTCGTGGAAGCGGATGACACCGATACGATGCGGCTGCTCATGCGCTACCTACCGGGGATTTCGCCGCCGCAGTTCAGTCTGACGGCCGCTATGCCAGCGCACCGGGAATACGTCCTGCTGTACTATCCCGCGACCGCGGAGCCGCCCCGCCCTCCAACGAAGTGACGTGGGTATCAACCTGTACGGTGTAATAGAACAGCGCGAAGTCCATTTTGGAGCGGCGGACGCGCCGTTGCGCGTCCCTACTCAAGGATCGTTCTTCTCGTAGGGACGCGATAATGCAATTTCAGTGAATCACGAAAGTTGACATTCAACTCGAATCACCTGCTTTCTGAGCCAGCCTCACCCCAAGAACCTGACGGTTCTTTGCCCCTCTCCCAAGGGAGAGGGGCGGTTGAGCGCAGCGAAACGGGGTGAGGCTATGAAATCCGTGATGCACTGAATTTACAAAAAGATCACGGTGTTTGTAGGGGCAAGGCCTGCCTTGTCCGCTGTGAACGGACAGCGTCTGCGCTGTCCCTACGATCTCCGTACTCATTAATTCAAGCTTTTATTATCGCGTCCGCTGTCCCCAAATCGACTGCTGAGCTACCGGCATGCCTCGTCCTTTGCCCTTAGGAATCAAAAACGGGGCAGGATCGTGACGATCCTGCCCCGTTTCGGTTGAGAATCTTACGCGTTCGCCCCGACCGTCAGGTCGAGACGCACACCGGGGCTCATGGTCGAAGTGAGGACGGCGCGGCGGATGTAGATGCCTTTGACGGCAGCAGGCTTGACACGGTTGACCGCATCGAGCACCGCGTTGACGTTTTGCAGAATTTTTTCCTGATCGAAGCTCGCCTTGCCGACGGGGATGTGCAGGTTACCAGTCTTGTCGTTGCGGAATTCCACACGACCGGCCTTGAGTTCCTGCACGGCGTTCGGCAGGTCAGCGGGCTGGACGACCGTCCCCGCTTTGGGGTTCGGCATCAAACCGCGCGTACCGAGGATACGACCGAGACGACCGACTTTCGGCATGATGCTCGGAATCGCGAGCGTCGCATCGAAGTCGAGGAAGTTTTCTTTGAGAATGCGGTTCATCACTTCTTCGTTACCGATGATGTCAGCACCCGCATCTTGCGCGGCGCGGGCATCTTCTTCGGTTTCCACAAAGACGAGGACGCGCACAGTTTTACCCAGACCAGCGGGCAGCAGCACGGTGCTGCGGACCTGCTGATCGCTGTGGCGCGGATCAATCCCGAGGCGGAAGTGCATTTCGAGCGTTTCGTCAAACTTGGCGTTTGCCATCGCTTTGACCATGCTCACCGCGTCACGGACAGGATAATAATGTTGGCGATCAAACGTCTTGAGCGACGTTTCGTACCGCTTTCCATGTTCAGGCATTGTTTTTTCTCCCGGTGGTGCGACGGGCAGACGCCCTCCCACCTGATAACTTGCTTTACTGGAAACTAGTCGACGATCTCCACGCCCATCTGCCGCGCCGATCCTTCAATCTGCTTCATTGCGGAGTCGAGGTCGCGTGTGTTCATGTCATTCAGCTTGATTTCGGCAATTTCACGCACCTGCTTCTTGGTCAGCTTGCCGACCTTGACGGTGTGCGCTGTCGCCGAACCCTTGTCGATGCCTGCCGCCTTCTTAATCAGGAAGGTGGTCGGCGGGCTCTTCAAATCGAATTTGAACGAGCCATCGGTGAAAATGGTGATTTCCGCCGGGATGACTTCGCCCATACGCGCCGAGGTGCGCGCATTATATTCCTTGCAGAACGCCATCAGGTTGATGCCGTGCTGGGCCAGCGCCGGACCGATTGGCGGCGCGGGGGTCGCTTTCCCTGCTGTGATCTGCAGGGTCACGATTGCTTTGACCTTTTTTGCCATGAGTGATTTCCCTTACTTCGACCTTACGGGGTCTTATTTTACAATAGGCGGCGCGCAGAATAAAGCCTGCGGTTTTACAGTGAAACGGCTAAATAAAAAGGACGAGGTATGACCTCGTCCCGACAAATACTGGTGCTAACGGCTGACCGCGCGCTTTACATCTTCTCGACTTCGATAAAGTCGAGTTCGACGGGGGTTTCGCGCCCGAAGAAGTTCACCATCACGCGGACTTTCGATTTGTCCATGTCGATGGCGGCGACGGTGCCGGGGAAGTCGTTGAACGGGCCGCTGATGATGCGCACCTTCTGGCCGACCTTGAAGTTCACCTTGATCACTGGGCTGTCTTCCGACATGCGCTGCATGATCTGTTTGACTTCTTCCGGTCGCAGCGGCGTCGGGTCATTGCCCATGCCGACGAAACCGGTCACGCCGGGGGTGTTGCGGACGACGTACCACGAATCTTCGTCCATCTTCATCTCGACGAGAATATAGCCGGGGAAGACCCGCTTTTCGACCGTGCGCCGCTTTCCGTCTTTGATTTCAATTTCTTCCGCCGTCGGCACAATCACATCGAAGATTTTATCGCGCATACCCATAGTGTTGATGCGCTGTTCGATGGCTTGGCAGACCTTCTTTTCGTAGCCGGAATAGCAGTGAACGACATACCACAGCTTCTCTTGCGAGGCTTTGGGCGGCGCCAGCTCATCCAGCAGCATGGGCGCATCATTAGTGTCGTCCGACGGTTGATCGCTGAGGTAAATTGGCTCCGGATCGTAATCCGTACCAGTGTCCTCAAACGGGTTCGTCTTCTTCTCGTCTCTCTTGGCCATTACGTCCTCTAGCGTTTATATCCTGTCGGACGATTTTGTGAACGGTTGATCACCACACCGACCACCGCCGCGACCAGCATGAAAGCGATCAAAACCACGGGGCTGTCCAGACCGATGCGGAACAATTCGGTGTACAGCAGCACGACTGTGCCCAGCACCAGCGCTGTAACGATCAAGGCCAGCACAACGATCATGGTCAAGCGCAGCGCTTCTTCACGAGTCGGCCACGTTACCTTGCGCAGTTCGGAGCGCACACCTTCGACATATTCACGGATATCATTCGGCAGCCGCGTGAGGAAATTCCCTTCACGCTTCTGAACGGGTTCTTCATCTTCGGTCTTGACGGGCTTCTTGGTGGGGGCGTTCGAGATCACACGAGCTTTGCCCGCAGCCGCTGTGCGAGTAGCATCGGATTTTCTTTGGAGCCCGAGAAGCGGACGACGCGGTTGACGCGCATCCTTTTGATCCCCAACGGTTTTGTCGGCTGACATGACTTGCTTTCTCCTCGGCAGTTCGCCGTCCTGTTATAAAAACACCGCTCAGCAAAGGCGGTGTTTGGGGTGTTCGAGCAGGAGCACAAGGATTCGAACCCTGAATAACGCTTTTGGAGAGCGTTGTGTTACCGTTACACCATGCTCCTATTTGCGCCATAGTTATTGTACTACGGCGTCCAGACGCGGGTCAAGTCCGCTACTTGGTTTCCTTGTAGATGACATGCTTCCGCACAATCGGATCGTACTTCTTCATTTCCAAGCGACCCTGATCATTGCGGCGGTTCTTCTGCGTGTAATACATGTGTCCGCTCTCGGTGCTTTTGAGCTTGACCAGAACGCGATTGCCTTTTTTCGCCATGGTTCCCTTACCTATTGACTGTGATGGACTTAGGAGTATATAAGCTCCAAATGGGGCTTGAACCCATGACCTCTCCCTTACCAAGGGAGTGCTCTACCACTGAGCTATTGGAGCAAAAACTCGCAGGGGTGCGAGCTTTTTAGTGGGCCGGGCAGGACTCGAACCTGCGAAGCGCGTCGCGCAGAAAATTTACAGTCTTCCCCCTTTGCCGCTCGGGACACCGACCCATAGTATGTGGTTGTGTAGGTTCAAAACACCCTAAATCACTCATGCTTCTCGCGAAGTACTTGACGTGATTATCCGTGACGACAAACAGAAAGTCAACACCAAATTCGCTGAAATGCCGGATGTTTCCTTTGCCCTGTACATTGCATCTGTTCGCGGGCAAAGTAGCCGTCTACCGTGTTGAATCATGGACAATCCATCACGGTTTTATTATAGATTTATATGAGCCGCCTATCGGAATCGAACCGATAACCACATTATTACAAGTAATGTACTCTGCCAATTGAGCTAAGGCGGCGTATTACAACCTAGTTAATAGGTCTTTCCTTCTGCATATCTCTGTCGTCGCAGTTTCTGTCGTGAACTACCCTTGCCAGCATTCGCCCCTTTATAGGTTTCGGTTTGCGCATGGCAGTTTGGGCAGATCAAACGGAGATTGTCGGCTGAATTATTATCAGCGTTGCCATCTATATGATCAAGATCTAATGGAATGGGTTGGTCCATCCATTCGTCCAATCCGCAAATGGCACATTTCCAGCCACGCTCTTCGACGATGATGCGCTTCCGTGAACGGTCGTCTTTAGCGGCTTCCAGTGAGTTGTGGCGATTGTAGATGCGTTTCGCAATGCACGCATTACAGTGTTTGTTAGAACGTCGCTCTTTCACTCCTCCGCACTTAGCACAAACATCACTGTGGGCGTGAGGCCGAAAAACACCCCGGCGGTTGAAATTGCCCGCACAGGTATGACTGCAAAACGTATGACGCCTCTTCTCATACGGTAATTTTACACCGCATTGCTTACACAATTTAGGATTTTCTTCGTAGTTGAGTTTTCCTAGTGCAACGCGATGCATAATCAACTCCGCGTGAGTAAGAAGACATACAGAGAGTATACATTTTAAAGGTGCTGCTTCAAGAAATAAACTCCTTGAAGCCTGTTCATTTTAAATCGTGCTTTGACCGCTTGTCAACGCTGCGATCACGGGTATGATCATGATCAAGCGAACCGGGGAGACAACATGGACACTTACACACAGCGCCATTGGACGCAGGATGAACTGCGCGCACTGGGATTTCACTTCTATCATCGCAAAAAAAGTGTGATTTTGGCACGTGAACTGCCTGCGCACGAAGCGCCGAAGATCATCCATGTGGAATACGATACGCTGATTGCGCCCGCGGGCTACATCATCTGTTACGACCCCGACGATGAGTGCGTGCAGCCCACCATCGATCATTATCCGCAGCGTCCGGTCGAACCCGACGTTTTTCATACCACCCATCGCCCGTGGGATGAGCAGTGGCAGCCTACCCCCGCTGAAACCGATTTGCTCAACAACGGCTGCCGCCCCTACTATAAAATCGCGGGCGTATGGGCGAAGAAAGTCACCGAGCCGACGCTGGTCAAGTCGAATGAAAGCCTCGATGCGATCACAGTACCCGCGGGCGGTTGGCTGCTCATCGGTGGGAATGGCGAACCCTACTCCACCAACGACGGCGAATTCTGGGAACGCTATCTGCGCAAGTAAGCAGCGATCTGCCGGGCAGCGGCTTGGCCATCGGTGACCTGCTGATCCAGCCGGTGGGCGCGATAATCACTGCCCACCAGCGCGACGCCGGCCGGGAGTCGTTCCTCGATCAACTGCATGACGGCGCTGTGTTCCGGTAGATAGCGCGTGAGCGGATCGCTTTCGGGCCAGTAGGCCGCCCATTCGACGACGGGCGACGCGTTGATCGCCACTTTCACCCGTTCGAGTGCCTCGGCGGGTGTTTTGATCGTCGCGCTCAGGCGCACCCCGGCGCGGATCAACACGTGATCCACGGGAACGCGTTCGGGGAGCGTGAAGGTTTCCACGAATTTGCACTCGTCGAGCGGCGGCAGCGGTGGGAGATCCACCTGGCGGTAGCCGAGCGCGACGCGCACCACCGGATCATAGCGGTAATCCAGCAGCGCCAACGCAATTTCCGGATCGAGCGAATACAGCATATGTTCGGTGAAGCGCGCGGGTGCGGTGACGATCACCGCGCGGGCGTCGAGCATCACACCATTTTCGAGACAGATGCCAAAGTGTTCGGCGTCCAGTTGTCCGATGCTGCTCACGGCCATCCGCCGCAGCACCGGCGCGGTGATCCGGCGCGCCAGCGCATCGATCAACGTTTGCGTCCCGTCGCGGAAGTAAACGAGTTCACCATCACGATAGCGACCGTAGGACATGAGTGCCTCCTCAAGTCCGAGTTCGGGCAGGAAGTCCCAGTCGCCATACTTTTCGAGCAGAAACGCGCTGCCATCCAGCGTGAAACCCGCCCGCCGCTCGGTGATGATGCTCCCGCCGAAGCGGTTTTTGACTTCGATCAGCGTGTACGGAATGCGCTGACGTTCCAATTCCCACGCCGCCGCGAGTCCCGTCAAGCCGCCGCCAATCACCACGACATTCGCCATAGACCAACTTTCTAACCACAGAGAAACAATCCAAGATCAAACGGCAGAGAACGCAAAGAGCGCAGAGAAAACAGAGTCTATTCTACACTCTGCGTTCGCCGCGCTCTCTGCGGTTAAACGGTGGTTCTTAAGCGCCGAACTTCTGGAAGCGGCTGGCATGACCCAGCGCCAACGGCATCAAATCGACGGCGGGGAACTGGCCCAGCGTGCCGAAGACGCAGTCGCGTTCGCCGAAGCCCTGCGCGCGACCGGGCATGGCCGTGCGCGCCCACAGCAGCGTCGGGACGGGGTGCCAGCTGTGCGCTTTGTAGGCGGCAGGCGTTGAGTGATCGCCCGTGATGATGATCACGTCGGGGTTGAGCGCGAGCAGCTTGGGCAGCTGGCGGTCGACTTCCTCGATGATCTGCACCTTGGCGTCAAAGTTACCGTCTTCGCCGCGGCTGTCCGTGTACTTGACGTGGCAGAACACGAAGTCGTGCTGCTCCCAGATTTCCGCGACCTTGTTGAATTCATCTTCGATGGTGTCGTGCGCGTCAGTTTCGATGATGTTCATGCCGACGAGGCGGCTCACGCCCTTGTACATCGGGTAGACGGCGACGCACGCCGCGTTGAGCTTATACACTTCGCTGTACTTGGGCAGGTTCGGGTCGGTGGCGACGCCGCGCAGCGTACACATGTTGGCCGGTTCCTGACCACGCAGAACTTCCTTGGCCGCCGCCAACCACTGATTGATCAGCTCGGCTGTTTTTTCGCCTTCCGGGGCGCTGGCGCGCGCGGGCAGCGGCGCGAGGCCGGTGGCCTGCGGGTCGGTGTCTTCGACCTGATCGCTCAAGCCGGCGCCGCGCAGAACGAGCGCGAAGCGATAGCCCTCGCCCGCCTTAACCTGACATTCGACACCGGGAATCTGGATGGTTTTGAGCAGCTCAACACGCTTTTCGCCTTCTTCGGTCGAAATACGACCGGCGCGGCGGTCGGTGATGAGGCCGTTCGCATCGATGGTGCAGAAGTTGCCGCGCACGGCGACATCGCCCGCGCCCACTTCCAAACCAATGCCGATGGCTTCCAGCACACCACGCCCGATGTCATACACGATCGGGTCATAGCCGAACAGCGCGAGATGCGCCGGGCCGCTGCCGGGGGCGATGCCGCGGGCGACGGGAATGCTCAGCCCGGTGCTGCCTTCGCGGGCCAGCTTGTCCATATTGGGTGTGTGCGCGGTTTCTAACTCCGTCAAGCCGTCGACGGTGCGCGGCAGGCCGCCGAGTCCATCCATCACGAGGAGGAGAATTTTGCCGCCCTCTTCCAAGGCGAGTTTGCGGGTTAGGTCAAAATTGGCCATGTTGATGTCCTTCTGCAATTCCGACAACGGCGTCGGATGATACCGCTTTCGCCCCATGTGCGCATATACTGAAGGAAAGACGTAAGGGGGAAAACCATGACGCAAAAGATTGCTGTCGCGATCATTCACGGAATCGGCAAGCCACCCGCTGACTTTGCCGATACGTTGATCGAGGAGATTACCCGGCTCTGCAGCCCTAAAACGGGGGAAGATATTGTCATTCGTCCGGTGCACTGGTCGCCGGTACTGCAAGGTGAGGAAACGCGGCTCATAACGCGGATTGTTGACGGTGGGACGCTGCGTTTCCCCCGGCTGCGCGGCTTCATGATCGATTTTATCGCCGACGCAATTGCCTATCAGATCACGCCGTTTGATCGCTCCGTCTATGATTCAATTCACGCGGTGTTTGCCCGAACGTTGCGGCAGCTGGCGCTGGAGGCGGGGCCGACTGCGCCGCTGTGCATCATCGCCCACAGCCTCGGGACGATCATCACCAGCAACTATCTGTACGACTTGCAGCACGAGCACTTGATCTCCGGGATCGTCCGCGCGCAAATGGAAGTCTCACCGCTGGAACGCGGCGAAACTCTCAGCCTGATGTACACGATGGGCAGCCCGATCGCCTTGTGGAGCATGCGTTACCCCGAATTTGGCAAACCGATCACGTTTCCGCCGCCGGAACTGCACACCCACTATCCGAACATCCCCTACGAGTGGGTCAATATGTACGATCCCGACGATGTGGTCGGGTATCCGCTCAAGACGCTCAATGACCAGTACGGCGCGGTGGTGACGGAAGACCGCGAGGTGAACGTCGGCAATTTTCTGGAACAGTGGACGCCGATTGCGCATCTGCGCTACTGGGGCGATATGGATGTGATTCGCCCGATTGCGGATCAACTGGTTGCGGTGTGGGAAGCCCTCAATCCGGATCAGGCGGCAAAAAGTTGAAGGCAGGCTAGCGCGCAGACCCCACCCTCGGCCCTCCCCGAATTCAGGGAGGGGCGCCAACCGCCCGCGCCCAGCGGAGATGGTTTCGTAGGGACGCGATTGATCGCGTCCGCTGTAGTTTGTTGGGCAAAGCATGTCCGTGAGTAGGGTTTTTA
>CALKIA010000542.1 GCA_937988705.1 uncultured Chloroflexota bacterium
GCAAGCGCTTTGTCCCGACGCTGCGGTTTGTCGAACCGTTCTTCGATCACGCTGCGTACATTGCGGCCATGCGCGATCATTTGCTAGAACGCATTAGCCAATTGGCGGAAGCGCCAGATAAATTCGTGATCACCTTTCACGGAATTCCCAAACGCTACATCGAAACCGGTGATCCGTACCGAAAACACTGTGAGCGCACCGCGCAGCTGCTGGTGCAGGCCATGGGCTGGCGTGACGATGACTGGGTACTGTGTTTTCAATCCCGATTCGGTCCAGAGAAATGGCTGGAGCCCTACGCGGACCAGACTCTCGAAGAACTGGCTGGAAAAGGGGTTAGGCGCCCGTTCGTGTTTTCGCCCGGATTCGTCACCGATTGTCTGGAAACGCTGGATGAATTAGGCAATGAAGGCCGACAGCAGTTTGCCGAAGGTGGCGGCAGTCCGCAAAACTATGTTCTTGCCCCGTGCCTCAATGCATTTCCCGGTTGGTTGGATATGCTCGCTCAGTTGGTCCAAACGAACAGCCTTGGGTGGGAGATGGCGCAACCGCACAAGCTTACATCTGCCACCCATTAACGCCGTCGAAAATCAGCAGTCAACTAAAGGCAAGGCATGCCAGCAGACGCGCCGTTGTGCGTCCGCAAGACATAGATATGTGAACATGCCATGAAGATTTACGACTGCCGTGGGCTGCACCTGACAGCATAAGAAAAGCCTTCCGTCATTCTTTGGAAGGCTTTTCTATCGTCGCGACTCGCTGCCCCGTTTACAGGGAGCAGCCAGCCTGATTCATTGGAGGTCGGCTATCGAAAGACCTAGATGCCGATCCTCACGTGCATGGCGTAAAAGAGGTAGCGTCCCAGTAGTTCCGCCACCAGCACCAGCGCGAACGCGACAAAAGCGTAATTTGCCATCATTCGCTGGTTATTGAGCAGCGCATTTCGGTACAGGAACAGGCCAAACACACCTGCGCCGAGCGCCACCAGCACCAACCGCACCGCAAAGATCCAACCGTACTCACTCGTCAGCTTGCCCGCGCTCTCCAGAGCGGCCGCGTTGCCCGCCGAAAGCTGCGACACAAACAGCGGCATCACGACCAGTTGCAGACCCAACAGGGCAATCGAGCTAAGCGCGATCCACTGGAGGACTTTGCGCAGCATCTCCGACTGAATGTCGATGTTGGCGCGGTCTTTCTTGCCTTGCAGGTACGAGTAATTGATGACGAAGGCCACGCCCAACACCAGCGCCCCCAGCAAAAACGCTGTGCTAAAGAAGTTGATCGGCGTCGCGAGGCTGTCCCAGGCTGGTTGTGACGTCAGTTGATAGATGCTCGACATGGAATACACCACGGCGACGCCCAACACCGCAGCCGCCAGCGCGATCATCTGCCGCAGCCGGAAACTGCCGATCTTGCGCCATTGCAGGACGGCAAAAACTGCGCCCGTCCCCACAAACAACAGGGTGAACAGAATCTCACGGCTCAGCCACGAAGTGCCCAGATTGCTGACCGCGCGAAAAGCGTTGGCCGGGTTGCCCAGATGGAAGAGCGAGGCCAGCACCCCCAACACCACGACGGGACCAATCGCTAGCAGCGCGCGATCGCTCATTTCATCGGCGTTCTTTTGATCACTCTTGCGCTCCGCGTACAAATGGACGAAGCCCAGAATGACGAACGCCCCCACGGACATTTGAACCAGAATAGTGTAGAAAACCAGGGCTAATTCCTGAGTGTTCACGTTTACAGCTCCTCGCGGTTCATTACTTCGCCCATAGGCGAACCCTCAGCGAGGGTGTGGCTGGTCGGCGAATAGACAATCGACGGACTCGTGATCGACGCCTCCGGCAGCGGCGCGGGTGAGGCGAAATCGCCATACTTGGCGCGCAGCTCATCCAGCGGGCCAAAATCGATGGCGCGATAGGTGCAGCCCTCGACGCAGGCCGGCTTTTCGCCGCCGTCGATGCGTTCGTAACAGAAGTGGCACTTGCTCATCACGCCCCGGTCGGCGTCAAACTGCGGCGCGCCGTACGGGCAGGCCCATTCACAGTAGCGACAACCGATGCACTTATCCTGATCGATCAGCACGATGCCGTCATCACGCTTGGTGATCGCGGCGGCCGGGCAGACCTGGATACAGAGCGGATTTTCGCAGTGCATGCAGGCGGCCGAGACAAAATAGGCGAAAACGTTAGAGGGAACGTACTGCTCGCCATCCTGAATCCACTCACCGCCGTCAACCTCGACCACCCGCCTCCACGTCACGCCCAAGGGGAGCTGATTGACCGTTTTGCACGAGACCTGGCAGGCTTTGCAGCCAGTACATCTCGACATATCAACGTAAAATCCTAATTGGTTTGCCATATTCGGGCTCCTCGTTATACCTTCTCAACCTGCACAAGATTCGTGTGCTGCGGATTCCCCTTAGCAAACGGAGTCGGATGGTATTTGGTCAACGTATTGGCACAACCGCCAATATCAACCCCATTCGCGTTCGGGTTGTGCCAGGTGCCCTGCCAGACATTGATGTTGCCCGGACGGATGCGTGGCGTCACTCTCGCCTCAATCTCAATCGTCCCACGGTCGTTAAACACATGCACCCGGTCGCCATTCTGAATTCCACGGGCGGCGGCGTCGAGAGGATTGATCATCATGACGTGATGATGGGCTTCCTGCAGAATGTCGATGTTGGCGAACGTCGAATGCGAACGATGAACCACGTGATTGGTCGTCATGAGCAGCGGGAATCTCTCGCGCAGTGGATCACTTACGCCTTCCCACTCGGGGATGTATGTGGGAATGGCAGGCATCCCTTCGGGATAATTCAGGTTGGCGAGGAACGGCGAGTAGATTTCGATCTTGCCCGTTTCGGTGGACAGCGGGTTCGCTACGGGATCTTCGCGGAAAGCGGCGCCAGCAACGACCTGCCCCTGGGTGAAGCGCTTGTAAATCCCAATTTCCTTGAATTCCTCATAGGTCGGGAAGTCAGGGTATTCGGCTTGCGATACGGCCACCATCTCGCGCATCCAGTCCTCGCGCGTGGTGTGCCCCTCCTGATAGGCTTCGAGAATGCCCAGACGTTCGGCCAACTGCTCGGCCACCCACAGATCAGTCTGCGCTTCGAACAGCGGCTCGATGACCTGATGGCTGTACATCAGCCAGTTGACACGCCCCGCGCCGTTCCCCGTAATGAGGTTGTCGGCTTCAAAACCCGATGCCGCGGGCAGGAGAATGTCGGAAACCAGACAACTGGGGGTCATCATCACTTCGCTCGTGACGATCAATTCGAGTTGGGTGTCGTCGCGCAGCATCTCGATCGTTCCATTGACGTCCGAGTGCTGGTTGGTGATGCAGTTGCCGCCATGATTCCACATGAACTTCATATTCGACGTCAGGCGTTCAGTTCCGCGCAGACCGTCGCCATCCTTGACGGCCGTGGTCATCTCGGTTCCGCGCGTGATCATATCTGGCCACAGGAAGACTGAAATACTCGCCGTGACTGGATTAGGGGGTTCGGGGAAACCGCCCGATTTGAACGACGTACCGCTGCCCAAATCCATGCCCGTACCGCCGCCAGAAATACCGAAGTTGCCGGACATCGCTGCCAGGATGGGCAGCGCGCGAACGGGCTGCTCACCAAAAGCACGACGCTGCCATCCGTAACCCTGGGTCAGAGCGCACGGTTTGGTCAGGGCGATGTCGCGGGCCAGCTGGACGATCCGTGCGGCAGGAATACCCGTAATCGAAGCCGCCCATTCCGGCGACTTCACCACACCGTCCGCGTCACCCATGATGTACGCCATCCACGAGCTGTTGGGCGGTGCGCCTTCGGGCAGGTTACTCTCATCAAACCCGACAGTGTGCGTCGCCATGAAGTCGTGATCGTAGATATCTTCCTGAACCATGACATACGCCATGGCGGCGATCAGCGCAACGTCTGTGCCCGGATTAATCGGGATCCATTCGGCATCCAGTGCGACAGCCGAGTCGTTCATGACCGGGTCAACGACGATGAACTTGGTACCGTTCTCTTTCGCCTTCATGCAGTAGTAGCCGATACCGTCGCCGCCATTGCGGGTCACAACCGGATTGCAGCTAAACAGGACGACGAGCTTGGAGTTAAGGAGATCGTCGGCGGAGTTGGAACCTATTCCCGTGATGTAAGGCTGAGCCGCAGCATAGCAGGCCGCGCTGTAAGTTCCGTAATAGCCCGTATAGCCGCCAAACAGGCGCATCAGGCGACGAATCGGTGCGCGCCCATCGGGGCCACGCCACTGTGTACCGCTCGCATAGTGAAAGTAGAACGCTTCATTACCGTGAGCTTCCTTGAGGCGAATCATCTCGCTCGCGATAGTATCGAGGGCTTCTTCCCAAGTGATCCGCTCGAACTTATTCTCACCGCGCTGACCGACGCGCTTCATCGGGTACTTCAGACGTTCGGCGGCATACACCCGGTTCATTTGCGTACGTCCGCGCACACAGGGGATCGCGCGCGGCATATCGACGGAATCTTCTGCTTGAATATCGGGCAGGATGTTTTTGACGACGCCATCTTGCACCTCAGCATAGAGGATGCAGCGACCGCCGCAGTTATGGTAGCAGGCGGTGGTCATCAGGGTCGATTCACCGGCTGCCGCCGCCACCCCGGCCTGAGCCTGAGCAGCGATATCGACGAGGGTCGGACCGAGAGTACTGCCGAGGGCGGCGGTACCGGCAAGGGCTGTCCCCCACTTCATGAATGTTCTTCGAGAGATCAATGTCTCATCGAAAGCCTGGGATAAAGGTAGATTTTGACGCATATGCATCCTCCTAAGTCAAGCATTTCTAATGCTGCACAGTCAGGTCAGCGGTGGGCTAAACGACGGCGCGACCGCTTGGGTAAGCGCATGTGTCCGCAACGCAGTCCCAGCAAAACCAAGGGGGCGTTGACCCTGTTCATGACACATCCGATAACTTGAACGTTTGTGGAGTGGTGAGATCGACTTTGAGCTCACGTTCGACCAACCCACCCGCGCGTTGCTCCAGCGTGCTGGTGGAGATGCCGATCTCGACATCCAGCTTCTTCAGCGCGCTGATTTGATTGACGTGGAACTCCAGATAGCCACGCTGCGGGTCGATCTCAAAATCCCGGTAGTTCTTTTTCTCGAACACGCGGCGGACGGCGGGAATATCTTCGCCAAAGACTTTCGCGGATTTCAGCATGAAGTCCTTCGGCGACAGGAGCGCTGTTTTCGGGAGTTTAGTCCCGGCATTCTGCTGGTAATTCTGGCCAGTAAACTTGTTCTCCAGCGAGCAATAATGCACGCCCAGGGCTAACCGCTGCTCGATTGCGAAATCCACGAGTTCCAAGCAGACCTGTTCGCTGCCCGAAATCGGCACGCCGCCGGCATACCAGTAGGAATACAGCGTCTCAAAGGGACGCCGCTTAACCTGAAAACCGCGCGCGTTGAAGGCGGCGGCATTATTCATGGGATAGCAGAATTCCAGCAGGTTGATGCCAAAAATCCCGATCTGATCCAGTTCCAGCAAGATGCTCTGCATCTCGGCCAGCGTGCCGGGCAGGATGGGCATTTCCACCATCACTGCGGGGATATACTGTTTGGCAAGCGCGATGCGCTCCATAGTATGGCGCCGCGCTTTGTCCGAATCATGCATTCGGATACTGAAGCGAATCTCTTCCAGTTGTGCCGCCTGGAACTCGCGCAGCATAGCTTCGTTGAGTTGATCGCCGGTGGTGTACAGGCGCTTGTGCGTATCCGGAAACTGCTCACTGGCGTGGCTGAAAAAGGCCACTGCCTGATCTTTGTGCAGCAGAGGTTCGCCGCCCGTCAGCGCCAGATATTTGATCTGCTGCCCGTGGGCGCGAATCTCATCAAGCTCCGCGACCAAATCGCGTTCGTTGGCCGTGGAAGCGTCGTAATCGACCTGATTGGGGTTGAAGCAGTAGTAACAATCGCGGTGACAGCGCAGCGAGACATAGAACGTTGCGCTGCCTACTCCCTTACGACAGGCGACGCAGGCGGGCGAAATCGCGTTGATGTAGATACTGTAATCGTTGTTGCGCACAACCGCGCCCTTGTTCACCAGTTGGCGCCGCTTCTCATCTACCCACCCGCTGTGATCGTCCGGATCAATACCAATGCCACTCGCGCGAACTTGATCCATGAACCGGTCGTAGATGCGCAGGTACATGGCCGCATAGTCGGCCAGCACCGGGTTCTTGATTTGAGGCTGGGTTTGTGGGGTGATGGAGATGATCACAAGAATCTGCCTGCTACACTAAAGCTTCAAACCCGGATAGTGGATGGCCCGCGGGATATCCACGTTGTAAACACGCAGCAGTTCTTTCAGTCCACCGCGAACGAGAAGTGCGAGTCCCCGATAGAAATCGGTGCGGGCATACGTATAAGCGAGATCTGCCCACTTACCGCCCCACCGCCCCAGATGTTTCTGGAGGAACGTCCGCTGCACAGTCAGCAGTTCGTCAAACGCCGCCGTGTTCTGTGCTTCGTGCGCCTGAAGGGCCAACTCGGCACAGCGCGCGATAAAGGTGAGCTCAAAAGCGATGTGATCTTCGGCATCTTTGCGACTGGGCTCGATCTGGAGGCTCAGCCGCTGATACCAACGGCGGACATCCAGCGTTTCCTGCTGAAACGTCAGCCGCTCTTCGCTGAAGTACACGGATTCCCACGGCGGCACGTGCATTGGAATATTGCCCACGAACAACTGCGCAAAATCGGCCCGCAGGTCGAGCAGATCGGCAGAAGTCAGCTGAGCGCCGACGCGAGTCCGCCACTGCGCCAGGTGAGCCAGACCCTGAAGCACATCATCCTGGTTTTCGGCGAAAGGCACACTCTCAAACAGATCATCCGCGATTAGCGGTTCGATCCAATCTCGGCTGGGGTTGGCATACAACACACGCCCTAACATTTCGAACAGAAGCATCGCGCCCAATAAGCGCGATGACCACTCAGCTGCCGTTACTCTTTCAGTTTGCACAATCACTTCGGCGCTCCAGAACTCAGCATCACGGCAACAAACAGTTCCGTGGCATGTACGCTACGCACGGGTCTTACGCGGCGGCCCATATACTTGAGACTTATGATCCATTCTAGAGTTTCCAGAAGGTATGGACATCACCCCATTGGGTGATTTCTTTCACAAGACCCGTTAACCAGAATGATGTATCTTAAATAGAAAGGCCTTAATTACTCTGTTCCCGTTCTCCTCCTTGTTTGCCGTCCATGTCGAGTAGTCGTTTAAAAGTGCCGGGCGATGCCAATCATCTATTTTTTTTACGGGCTCTCCTTTGGTGGGCTGGGACTGGCGGCCTTACTCCAGCTCAGACACGGGGGCGTTCATCCATTGCGCCGGCAGCTCCCCTGGCTGGCAGCCTTTGGCATGGCCTACGCTGGTGTCGACTGGATCGACATGTTTCTGGTGAGCGGTTTGCAGACAGACATCGTGCACATCCTGCAAATCCTGCGCATGATCCTGCAACCCCTCTCCGGGGTGCTGCTGCTGCGTTTCGGTTGGGGAATGCTGACACAGATGGTGCCTCTGCCTGATTGGACGCGCATTATTCCGGGCATCGTCGTTGTGCCATTGGCGTTTGTCGTCACCTATGCGGCGACCACCTTCGTTACCCCCTCCCCCATCGGCATCCCCATCGATATCTGGTCGCGGTACCTCCTGTATTTGCCGGGCAGCATCATGGCGGCGATTGGTTTCATCCGACAGCGGAATGAGTATCGCGCCAAAGGCTTACACGACATCAGCCGCCTGATGTTTGGTGCGGGACTGGCGTTTCTCGCCGAAGCGATCGTCGTCGGATTGATCGTGCCCGCAGCGCCTTACGGTCCGGCATCGTATTACGACTATGACCGCGTGTTGATCGACTCAGTTCCAATTGATCAAGCGGCCAATGGCGTGCCCTTTACGATGATTCCCTGGCTGGACTATGCCCGGGTGTTGGAATTCACCGGGCTGCCGGTGCAGTTCTGGCGCATGTTGTCCGCGATTGCGGTGATCTTTTTCGTCGTGCGCAGCCTCGGCGTCTTTGATGCAACGGAGCGCCGCCGCGTCGAGAAACTGCAGGCCGAACGCGACCGCGCGCAGTTGATTGCACGCCACGTGGCCGAACGTTGGACGGATGCTTTGGTGACGATCAGCCGCCGGATCGCAGAATTGGATCTACTGGACGCTATCCTGCTGGAGATTGTGAGTGCGGCGCGCAACCTGCTGGATTCGGATTTCGTCGCCATCGGTCTGCTCGACAACGACGGGCAGCAGTTAATGATGGTCGCTTACGCTGACAGTCAAGAAGGCGCCGTGTCACTCCCGCCGAGCCTGCGTGTGCGCATCCAGACTCCTTTAATCCTCGACACCATGCGCCTAGCAGCACCCTACTGCTCCGACGAGGCGGAGGAACCAGCGGCCATCGAGGGGTTGTGTTACGGCACAGCTAGAAAAGCGTGCGCAGCGGCAGTGGTTCCCCTCCTGCTGGACAACTTTCCGTTAGGAGCGCTGTGGAGCGCACGACTGACACCCACGTCCTTCACCTCCACGGATTTGATCGGCTTGGAGCGCTTAGCCGATCAGGCAGTGATTGCGATTCAACATCGCCTGATGGCGACGAAGCTCCAATCGCTGGCAGTCGTCGACGAACGCGGACGTATTGCCCGCGAAATGCATGATGGCCTCGCGCAGATCCTCGGCTATCTGAATCTTCAGGTTCAGACCCTCGAAGTCCTGTTGAAACAGGGCAAACATGACAAGCTGCTTGTGGAACTGCAGCAGATGCGGCAGGCGGTTCAGGTGGCCCATGCCGACGTCCGCGAAAATATTCTGAGCCTGCGGACGACCCTCGCAACGGATGCGGGCGTGGCCTCGGCCATCGCCGATTATCTGGATGGCTTCAGTGACCAAACGGGGATTCACGTTAGTTTTGTCGATCAGGCTGGCGATGATCTGGGGCTCTCGCCGCTAGCCGAAGTGCAGTTGGTGTGCATTTTGCAGGAAGCATTGGCGAACGTGCGTAAGCATGCTCAGGCGACGGCGGTGACGGTGACGCTGAAGCGAACGGATGACGGTGCCTACCTCGAAATCAACGATGATGGCATCGGCTTCACCGTTCCCGTCACCAAGCATCATTTTGGACTGCGCACCATGTTGGAGCGCGCGGAGAGCGTGGGCGGGCAGCTCGCAATCTGGTCGCAACTGGGGAAGGGTACCCAGATCACGTGTCAACTGCCAGAAGTCGAAAAAGATCATGAAACCAGGGAATTCCTGCCCCGCTGAGGCGTCCGCATTGAGGACATGATCCAGACGAACACGTTATGATTATGATAGGAAAGTGAACCGATGATCAACCTGCGTGAATGGGCCTTGCCCGTTTACACGATCATGATGCAGATGGCAGCCGGCAGCATGCTGGTCTTGTGGCTGATTTACACGTATGTCGTTCGGCGTGGCCAGCAAACCACCGCCGACCGCATCAGCCACAATTCGCTGCTGATCATCTTCATCACGGCGGCCATCGCCGTCGGCGGGTCGCACTTTCACCTCAGCCGACCTTTCCTGTCCATCTTAGCCTTGAGCAATCTGGGAACATCATGGCTCAGCCGCGAGGTCGCGTTTACGGTGGCATTTGTGCTGCTGGTCGGGCTGGTGTGGGTAATGCAGCGCTATGCTGTAGGCGCGCAGAGGCTGCGTTTGGTCACCGGTTGGCTGGCGGTTTTGATGGGTTTGGCCACCGTCTACAGCATGGCCCACGTTTACCTGCTGCCGCCACAGGTCGCCTGGAATTCGCTAACTACACCCGTTGCGTTCTTTGGCGCAACGTTTCTGCTCGGCAGCATGGCAGTATCGGCGCTGCTGCTGATGAACTTCTATCTCATGGCGCTGAAAAACAAATCCAGCCCTGAACTCGACCCGTACAATGCAGCTATCCGTCCCGCTTTACATGCTGCCGCCGGGGGCGCCGTCGCCGCGCTGATCATCGAACTATTGAACTATGCGGTTCAGATCAGCCTGTTGACAACCGGTGAGTCGTCCGCCCGCGCCAGCGCCGAATTACTGCTCGGCTTATACGGAGTCTTGTTTGTCATCCGTCTGGCTTTGCTGGGGTTGGGCGTGACGGGGTTAGTTGTCGTACACCTGTGGCAGCGTCAGGCGCATCAGCCTTTGTTACGGTGGTTGGTTCCGGTGTATTCGGCTTTCCTGCTCACACTCGTCAGCGAAGTTCTGGGACGTTTTCTATTTTATGCCATACATGTCCGCAAGGGGATTTAACCTTAACGGGAAGGAAGCTGGATTGTGACGATTAAGGTACTGATTGTTGATGATCACAAAATGTTCCGGCAAGGCCTCATCAGTTTGATGCATACACGCGAAGACCTGATCAAGGTCGTCGGCGAGGCGGCCACTGCCGCCGAAGCGCTAGAGATGACCCAGCGCCTGCACCCCGACGTGGTGCTGATGGATATCTATTTACCCAACGGTGACGGCCTCCAGGCGACCCGTGAGATTAAGCGCCGCTTTCCCCACGTAGCGGTGGTCATGCTCACATCATCGGATCACAATGAGCATCTACTGGAAGCAGTGCGCTCTCAGGCATCCGGTTATCTGCTGAAAAATCTGGATGCGGATGAACTCTTCAACACACTGGAGACGATTGCGCAGGGAGACGTCCCTATGACGCGCGCCATGGCCGCCAGTGTGCTGAAAGGCTTCAGCAAACAGTCGCTGAATGATGCCGAGAACGTCGATGCGCTCACCGATCGTGAAACGGCGGTGCTGCATCTGGTCGCACAAGGCTCCAGCAACCCGCAGATCGCCGATGCGCTCACGATCTCCATCAACACGGTGAAGACGCATCTGCGCAATATTCTGGAAAAACTCCAGTTGGAAAATCGAACACAAGCGGCAACTTATGCCATCGAACATGGCCTTGTGTCACAACGCGGCACTAATGCCTGAAATCTAGTCTTGCCGCTCGCGCAAATTAGCTCCCCGATTTCATCGCGGTTGTGCCTTAAGCTTTACGGCGTCAGGTGAAACAAAAACTCACCCGGAAGCTAACCCTAAGAATAACAGGAAGGCTGCGCGCATCTCACAGCTACGAGCCGATCCGCAGGATCGACCAGCAGGGTTGAGGCAATCAAGCGACGGCTCATAATACTTTTATAGGATCTGTATCCAGGCTGGCGCCGCGCGTCTGATGCGGTTTAATAATCCAACGGCTGATCACGAATGTGATTGGGATGGTGGGCAGGATACTGACCAAACCGGCCAGCCCCGCGCTCATTCCTAAGGCGACAAATAACTCAAGAAACAGTGCAGACACGATGTATTGAAGCAATGACACCGCTGGGAATTGAACAGCGCTGCGCCAGCGCAGTGGCTGCCGAAAGACCAAGCGGGTGTTAAGCGCGTAGCTCAGCACGATTCCGAGGATATAGGTGAGTAAGTAGGCAACCTGCCGATGGATGAAGGGCAGGATAAGCAGATAGGCCGCATACGTGATCGCGGTATTGATTCCGCCCGCCAGGACGTAGCGCACGAACTCCACTTGCCAGAGTTGACGTATAAGCATGATTACGATTAGCCCGGGCCGACGCTCAGTAAACCTCATCAACAACGACCTCCGGGCGGCGCGTGACTTCGCGCTAGCCGTCGGGGTACCGATCTTCTGACGTACACTCAGAGTAGGATCCGTTGCCCTGCGGCGAAAATCTTCATAGCATGCGTAACGCATTGAAATGGACAAAATCGATGCCTGGATGACATCATGCTTGTTCCTTAGCTGTCCAGTAATGTTTTCCGTATGCCCGATAAAACTGTACCGTCCGCAGCAACCCCTCGCGCAGCGTAGTCGTTGGCTCCCACCCGACGATCTGCTTAATCTTGCACACATCGGCGTAGAAGTCACCCGGTTCTTGGGCTGCCCGTTCGGGTGTGAAGGGTGAAAACTCCCACCGCCCGCTTTCAGAGATTTCAACTAGAGTTTCGGCTAAGGTGCGGAAATTCAGCGGAATTCCGCTGGCGACGTTGAAGACTTCGCCGTAAGCAGCTTCGCACAAAGCACAACGAATCAGTGCGTTAATGCAGTCGTCCACATAAAGAAAATCGCGAATGATTTGTCCGTCGCCAAATACTTTGATCGTCTCGCCATCGATTGCCAGCCGAACAAACCAGTTAGCGACACCGTAGCGCGGGTGCTGCATCTGCGCACGTGGCCCGTAAATGTTGGTCAAGCGCAGCATGATTGAGCGAATGCTATGGACACTATCATACATGTCCACGATTTTTTCGGCGGTCAAGTTGCTGATTTCCTGCAGGGCTTTCGGCATAGTGGGCGCGGTTTCGGTGACAGGTAGATCCGTCGTTTCGCCGTACTCGCCACGCGTGCCGGTGTAGACCACCCGGGCGGTCGGATTGTTACGCCGAATCGCCTCCATCACGGTAGCGGTGCCCCGAATATTGATGTCGATGTCAGGGAACGGATCCTGCAAACTAAGGACATGATCGACTTGCCCCGCCAGATGAAAAACATAATCCTGATCGCGCACCACGTAATTCATGGCGCTGGTATCACGGATGTCCGTGTAGCTGACATGGACGCGGTGTTGAATGGGCGCGATATTGAATGGATTGCCGCCGTGACCGGAGAGCATGTGATCCACGATCATTACCTCCGCCCCCAGTCGAACCAGCGAAATTGCCAGAGCACTCCCCAGAAAGCCCATCCCACCCGTAATTAAGACCCGCTTCCCGGCGAATGTATCGGGCGCAATTGAGGGGTCAAGCATGGGCAGTAGGATCGGGTTATACAGCGAGAGATCGCTCATGGCACTACCTGTTCAAGCATCCAGCGGCGGACGGCGGCGGCGACTCGGCGAGCGTCGTTATCTGTCAATCCGATGTACAGCGGCAGCGAAATAATGCGCGCGGCAACAGCTTCAGTCACGGGGAGCGACTGCACGTCGAGGTCGGCGTAGGCTGCCTGTTGATGCACCGGAATGGGGTAATGGATCAACGTACCGATCCCCGCATCACTCAATGACTTCATCAGCGGAAGACGATCTGCCGCCTGCGGGACCGCGATTACGAACAGGTGATACACATGTTGGCCGTGAGGGTCCACAAACGGCAGCGTGACCCCAGACTCGACCAGCTCGGCAGAGTAGATCGCGGCGAGTTCACGGCGACGCTGATTATGAGCATCAAGGTGTGCCAGCTTCACGCGCAAGATGGCCGCCTGTATTTCATCGAGACGGCTGTTGATCCCACGTTCAGTATGCGTATAGCGTTCAGTCTGGCCGTAGTTGCGGAGCCGTTTCAAGCGCTCGGCGCGTGCCCGATCAAGCGTGAGGACCGCGCCTCCGTCACCAAGCGCGCCGAGGTTCTTGGTTGGATAGAAACTGAATGCGGCGGCATCACCCCATGTGCCCACTAAGCGCCCTTGAAAGCGTGCGCCGTGCGCCTGGGCGCAATCTTCAATCAGAATCAGGCCATGTTCGTCACAGAGACGGCGCAGTTCAGCGAGATTAGCGGGCTGACCATAGAGGTGAATGGGCAAAATGCATTTGGTGCGTGGGGTGATCGCCGCCTTCACCGCGGTGGGAGACATCGTGTAGGTTTGCGCATCGATATCGACCAGTACAGGGCGCGCACCGGTAGCTTCAATGGCATTGACTGTAGCGACCGCCGTATGCGCGACCGTGATCACCTCGTCACCC
>CALKIA010000543.1 GCA_937988705.1 uncultured Chloroflexota bacterium
GGTAGACACCTAGGTCTACCCCTACATTGGGACTTTCGAGAGTCTACTTAAGCCACAAACCGAATGTTAGCCAAAGGACGAGGCATGCCTCGTCCCTACAAACCGCCGCTTTCGTAGGGACGAGATAGATCTCGTCCGCTCCAAACGGACAGCGCCGGCGCTGTCCCGACGAACGATCTGGAATAACTTACCGGATGAAGCGCTTCGTTGCTGCTATGCAGTCGACAGTTCGCAGTGGACACACCACCAGCCCTGTGAACTGGCGGCTGACAACCATTTATGTAGAGACTGCTCACATTGTCAGGGCGGCGAACGTGACTTAAACTAAAGGCGAGATTCACGCTGACGATAGGGAACTCGCCTATGCTGCTGTTCTACAATGGCACTATCCACACGATGACGGGTAAGCCCGCCGATGTCGTAGTGGTCGATGACAAAGGGCTGATCGTCTACGCGGGCGACTTCGCCCACATGCCCACGTATACGCAAATCCGGCGCGTCGATCTCGACGGCCGCACGCTCATCCCCGGCTTCAACGACGCGCATGTGCATATCTGGAAGCTTGGCCTGCTGCTCACCATTCAGGTCGATGCCCGCAGCAATGCCGCGCCGACCATCCCCGCGATCATCGTGGGGTTTGCCGAACGCGCCGCGAAACTGCCACCGGGGACATGGATCACCGGGCGCGGCTACAACGAAGCTCAACTGCCCGAACGCCGCCACCTCACCCGCTACGACCTCGATCAAGCGAGTCCCCATCATCCGATGGCGCTGACGCGCACTTGCGGTCACATGATCGTCGCCAATTCACTGGCGCTCCAGCTGGCGGGCATCGACCGCGACACCCCCAATCCCCCCGGCGGCGTGATTGTACACGACGAACACGGCGAGCCGACCGGCCTCGTGCAGGAAACGGCGATGGGCTTGATCGCGCGTGTCATGCCGGACATCGACGACGAGATCATGGGACGGGGCATTCGTGAGGCCATGTATCACCAACTGCGCCTCGGCATCACCAGCGCCACCGATCCGCTGCTCACCCCGGCGCATGTCCGCGTGTACCGGCAGTTGGAAGCCAACGGCGATCTGCCCGTGCGCGTGAACGGCCTGCCTATCCGCCGCCCCGATGGTGTGGAGAAGATCACCTATCCGCTGCCCGAACGGTATGTCAGCGACACGCTGCGCATCGACTGTGTGAAGTTCTTCGCGGATGGCGGCTTGAGCGGCGCAACGGCCGCGATCAGCCTGCCGTACAAAGAGACCGGCAATCAGGGTGTGCTGCGCTTTGAGGATGCCGAACTGCTGGAACTGGCGTGGGAAGCGCATGACGCGGGTTTCCGCATCGCGACACACGCCATCGGCGATGTGGCGCTGGAGCAGGTGATCCGCGTGTATGAAGAACTTCACCGGCGCAAACCGGGGCTGCGCCACCGCATTGAGCATGTGAGTCTGCCCGCGAACGATCATTTGCAGCGCATGCAGGCGATTGGCACCATGGCTGTGCCGCAGAGCGTGTTCCTGTACGCACTCGGCGCGAATTACCGCCGCTACATCCCCGACTCAATGCTGCCGGGGTTATTCCCAATCCGCGCCATGCTCGATGCTGGGCTGCCCGTCGCGCTGAGTTCGGATGCGCCCGTCGTCCCCGACGACAACCCGCTGCTCGGCATGAAAGCCGCGCTGGATCGCTGCGACTCATCCGGTCAGCCGTTCACCCGTGAGCAGGGGATCAGCGCGTATGAAGCCCTCCACGCCTACACGCTGGGTGGAGCGAGTGCCAGCGGCGACGACGCAAATCGCGGCAGCCTGACTAAAGGCAAATGGGCGGATCTCGTCGTGTTGAGCGGCGATCCGCTGATCACTGCGCCAGTCCAGCTGCCCAACCTCGTAGTCGAGCAGACGTATGTCGGCGGGCGACTGGTCTACGAGCGGTAAGGCTGGCACCCCTCACCCTGCTTGCTGCGCAAGCCGTCCCTCTCCCACGTAAACGGGGAGAGGGACAAATGCAGGTCTTTTCGCCCCTTCTCCCCGCTTGCGTGGGAGAAGGGGTTGGGGGTTGAGGGGTTCTAAACATGCTCAGGCCTCATCCCTAGACGAGCGCCCTATCTGGCTCCTTTCCTCGAATTCGGGCTGATGTCGGAAATTGACGGATCCCTCTGAAAGACCTCCGCGTCCCCCGTCATCTCTCAAATTCGTTAATTATCTCAACAGGACGATTTGCTTGCACAGCGTAAACTATAAATGCGGATATACTACGATTAAAGGTTAGCGAGGCGGAAGTGTTTTATGGCTGCTACGGTGAACTATCCTGATATTCTCGGCGCGATCACTAAGGGCGCGCGGGCGAATCTCGGTGTAGCGCAGGTCGCGCTGGCAACACGTCCCACCATCCCCCGCGCTGGATGTCCGTTTGAACTGCTCGTGCTCGTGCAAAACGCCACCGACGCGGATCTCGACGTGACGGTGACGGTCGCGCTCCCCGAACTGGACGCGCGTAAGCATAAAGGGCGCTTCACCACGCAAGCGGGGCGGGTGGTGGCCGCCGTCAAGCCCGCCGAAGTCGGCTATATCATCCTGCCCGTGCTGGTTGAAGCCGACACCGCGCCCGCACCGGGCTACCACCTGAGCGCGGATATCGACGTGAAAGCCCTCGGCAAACCCCAGCGCCTCCGGGCCGACACGGGCGGCGGCGCGGTCGAAACGCAATTTGTGTCCGGCGCGCTCAAAGAGAAAATTCTGGGACTGCGCGCGCTGACTTTCAGCACCCACCGCCGCCAAACTCACACCTTCGATCTGGCGTTCGATCTCGCGCCCGGCAAGCTGGGCGAACCGGCGGCAGCGGCGAAAGCGGGCTGGCTGAGCGTGTGCAAAGTCTCCGATTACACCGATGATCGCTATCTGCTGCACCGCTACGGCAGTCTCGTGCAGATCAAAACGCTGCCCCAGTTGAAGCGTGCAACCCTGTACGAACTGCTCATGCAGACCACCGCCGCGCGTTTTCAGGCAGCGGGCTATCCCCTCAAACCCGCCGAAGCGGGTCTCATCGCCAAACTGCTGACGCTCATCCTCGAATATGCCTCGCCGCGGCACACGGGCCACGGGCATATTGCCGCGGGTATCTACAATGTGGACGCCTTGATCGCGCGCGATCCGTTCACGTGGGAGAGCAAGCCGCATATTCCCCAGTGGATGCGCGCTTACATCGGCTATATCGAGAAGGACGCGCGCGCAGCCGAATTGGTTGTGCCGATTCTCACCAAATATATCTATGAGGATGTGCTGCGCGACGCCATCGATTATGCCTTTGGGCTGATCGAAAAAGACACCGGTGAGGATGTCGGTTCGACCGCAGAACGCGCCACCTACCGTGAGAAACTGCTGGAGAAACTCAAGGCGAAGGCAGGGATCGACTTCAGCCTGTTGTATCTGCCGCTGGTCATGGGTGGGATGATCGTCGCCGATCAGGTGATGATGCCCAAAGAAGACCCTTCCGAACTGCTCAAAGAGATCAGTCATGCGTTGGAAAGCCGCGCCGGCGAATGCGCCGAAGATGACCCGATCTTCATCATGACTCAAGACATTTTGTGGCGCACCGGTCAGAAGTACGGGATAAAGTTGAGCTAATATGGACAAACGATTGCACTTTGAGCCCCTGTACCCGGATGTGTTAGGCGCGATTGCTGGCAACTTGCGCGTAACACTTGACCCGGTTCAAGCGGCGGTCGGCATTTTTCCCCGGCGCGCCTACATCAACCAGCCTATCGAAGTGGTGGCGATCATCCAGAATATGGTTGATCAGGGGGCCGAGGTAAAAATCACGCTGGACATCCCGGCCAAGGACCCAAACGGCAAACCGATCGCGTTTTCGGTCCCCAAGAAAAGCGTCACGCTGCACATGACCCCCGGCGAAACCGGCGCGGTGCGGATGCCGCTCGTACCGATCATGCCGTCGCAGCCCGCCGAAGATATTGAGATCAAGGTGACGCTCAAGGCGAAGGCGGTCAAAAACGGCAAGCTCATCCGCCCGCCGACGCGGGGCGCGCCGCCGTCCGTGCTGGCCGTGTCGCCCTTCAAGCTGCAAGTGCTGCGCGATATCCAGTTTGTGGATCACGCGCTGGACAAAGAAACGGTGACGGTCACCTTCAGTATTGAGCCAAAACGCCTGCCCTCGTTCGCGCAGACGCTCAAGCCGACGTATGAGCCGCTGTGGACGCGCCAGCAGTTGAATGAGGAACGGCAGCATTTGCTGGCGAAAATCGACGATGCCCGCTTGATCGCGCAGACGTTTATTCCGAAAGATGTCTACATTGCCATCTTCCACGCCGTCGATGAACTCTACGCCGCGCATGGACTGCCGCTGCATCCCGGCGAAGCGCGCGCCATCGCCAAACTGCTCGTCTATACTTTTGAAGATCAGTCGGATACCGACCCGAATTACCGCATCGAAGATCAGCGCTGGTTCCAGACGCTCTGCCAAACACTCGCCGTCGATGAGACGGTTGCGCGCCGGGAGCCGGGTCAGATTGCGGTCGATTACCTGCTCGACGCGCTTCTGTACGACGCGATCCTGTACGGATTTGCGATCATCCGTCCGCGCGTGCGCGTCAATCTGGGCGACCGTACCGAACGCGTCCATTATGCTAATCGCTTTTTGAAGTGGCTGGCCGGACAAGCCGAAGCCGATCTCGTGTACATCTATCTGCCGCTGGTGTTAGGCGGTCTCTCGGTCAACCATCTGGTGCATGCGCCGAAAGATGATCCGTGGGCGATGCTTGATGAGCTGCGCGAAGCGATGCGCGGTCGCGTGCGGTTGGTATCGCGCGATACCGAAGAAATCTTCGACATGCTCGAAAAGCTGCTGGAACGCAGCGAAGACGATTTGCGCCGCGCGCGCAT
>CALKIA010000544.1 GCA_937988705.1 uncultured Chloroflexota bacterium
CGCCTTAATGCTGCTCAATATTAAAACTGTCCCGCCTTCAACCGAATTCAGGGAGCGGAGCCAACCGCCCGCGCCACGGGGATATGGTCTTCGTAGGGACGCGATCCGGCGTATGCGCCTATTTTTCTCGTAGGGACAAGGCCTTGTCCGCTCCCAACGGACAGCGCCGGCACTGTCCCTACGAACGATCTGGAATAACTTACCGGATGAAGGATTTAGGTTGTTGAGCAAAGAATGTCCGTGAGGAGGGTTTTTAGACACCCTCCCCCTGCGCCCCTCCAGACCCCCGACCATCCGCCTAAAACCACGAACGAGCACCTATGGTCATCTATTTCTCCGTGCTCTTCATGCTTGGAATTGTTACTCAATCGAACTTGAAGCGGATGACGCCGAAGACGAAGAACACCGCCGCCATGACCAGCAGCACCACAATCGACGGGAGGATCGTGCCGAGATTGCCGCCGAGGAACAACAGCGACGTGTAGCCATCCATCGCCCAGGCGACCGGCGACACATGGCCGAGCGTGCGCATGAACGCGGGCACAATCTCCAGCGACCACCACGCGCCGCCGAGCGGGGCGAGCGTCAGCGTGAGGAACAGCGTGATCCCGTTGGCCTGCTGGGCATTCTTGATCAGCGTCGTGATCGCCAGCGTTAGCGCGGTGATGCACACCACAAAGCTGACCATGAGCACCACGATCGCCAGCGGATCGCTGCCGTAGCGCACGCCGATTACCGCGCCGAAGGCGAACACAATCGCATACTGGAGCATGCCGACGACGAAGCGGGCCAGCAGTTTGCCGCCCAGAATCTGCGTGCGGCTGATGGGCATGGTGGTCAACCGTTGGAGCGTCCACTGCTTGCGTTCCAGCAGAATCGCGGTTGCGGCGGGGAAGATGGCGAACATGACATACATCGACGCCATGCCGGGGACGGACTGACCGAAGCCCCGCTGGGCTGCCGATGGTTGGCTGTCCGCGTAGGCGCTCGAGTCAACGCGCTCAATCGTGATCGGATCGGTCGCCCACACTTCCGCGGCGCGGTCGCGCACAGCCTGACCGAACGTTGGGTCATCCGCGAAAACGTCGGCGTCCAGCGCGATGGCAACGTCGGTGCCGACGCGCGCCGCCGTCAGCGCGCCGCCCAGCTTCTGCGTGACGGCCTGCACGGCCTGCAAAATATAGCTCGGCGCGGCGGCGGTTTCGTTTGAGCGGTAAATGACGCTTACGCTCTCCCCTGCTGCGATCTGACTCTCGAAGCCCGCTGGGATTTCAAGCTGCACCAGCACAACCTTGTCCTCAAGGCGGCTCTGCGCGACTTCCGGCGTAAGTTCCGCGCCTTCCAGACGGCATACATCGTCTTCGGTCTGGTCGAGTGGACACAGGATGAACCCCGAATGCGCAGCGCGGACTCCGTTTAGAAAATCCGTCGATAGCGCGCTCTGATCGGCGTCGAATACATCGATCAGCAGGGTGGGAACGGTCTGCGCACCGCCACTCGCGCCGCTCGCGATGCCAATCACGTAGGACAGCACCAGCGGAATCACCACGAGGTTGATCCAGATATCCTTCTCTTTAAAGATCAGGCGCAGGTCATTGCGGGCAATCTGCCATAGTTTGTTCATAATCGAGCCTCACACTTCCAGACGGCGGTTGAAAATTGTCACACCCGCGATGAAAAAGACCGCGCCAATCAGCGTCAGCACGATCAGGTTTTGCCCGATATCCGTCTGGTTGAGCGCCAGCCGCGTGAACGCATCGACGCCCCAGTAATGCGGCGTGATCACGCGCACCTGATTCAGCACGGGGACATTGTCGATGGTGAAAAACGCGCCACCGAGCACACCGAACAGGATGCCAATCACACCGCTGAGGACGTTGGCCTGTTCCGGCGTCTTGACCAGCGACACGACGAACGTCCCGATGCCGCCCGTCGCCAGTGCCACCGTGATCAGGGTGAGCGCCACGAGCAGCAGGTTGTTCCCCCAGATGAAGCTGAATTCCCCTTGCAGCAGGCTGCCGACCAACGTCAGCGCGAGCGCCAGCAGCGCCACCTGCACCAGGCAGTTGAAGAACACGCCGAGGAACTTGCCGACCAGCAGCGTGAGGCGCGCGGTTGGCGAGACGAGCTGGCGCTGGAGCGTGCCGTCGCGCCGTTCTTGCAGCAGTTCGGTTGAACTGCCAATCGCGGTGAACATCATGAAGAAGATCGCTTGCGCCGATCCGAACAGCACCAGTGGGTTGAAGCTTTGCGCTTCGCCGGTCACCGTCTGTTGTTCGATGCGGAGCGGATTGTTGGCGGGGTCGAAGGCGGGCGTGAAGTCTGGCGCGAACGCCCCGCTGCTGCTTGCCAACCCGAAGCGAAGGCCGAAGGCCGGGTCGCTTTGCGCGCGGGCGATCAGTGTGTCGATGGTCGCTTGAATGGTGATATTGCCGGTGGCAATCGTATTGGTGATGTTCTGCGCAATGGCTTCCAGCACGCTCACCGAGGTGGGGCGCGCGCTGCTGCCGTAGAGTTCAATCGTCACGGGCTGGATCGGGTCATTCTGCCCGTAGCTGATCTTGGCGCTGAAATCTGCTGGGATGAGGATCGCAGCGTAATAGGTGCCGTCGTCCACGCCGGCGCGGGCGGCGTCCACATCTGTCAGTTCCACAGCATTCGTCAGTTGGAACAGCACATTGTCTTCGAGCGTTTCGGGGGTCGCATCAGTGGGGGGCACGAGAATATCCACGATGATGTCGCCATTGTTGACCGTCTGCCCGTCTTGTTCCACGCCTGCGTCGAGATTGACGATGGCGACCGGGATGTCGCGGATCGGCGCGTCGCTGCCGCCGCCGAAGAAACTGCTGAACGCCGACCCGATAATGGTCGCCAGCGCCAGCGGCGTGACGACCATGATCAGCATCAGATTGCGGTCGGTGTAGGTGGTGTACAACTCTTTCCAGATCAACGCGAGTATTTTGCTCATCATGATCGTCAGTCTCTCAGCGCGCGGCCGGTGAGCGCGAGGAACACCGCTTCGAGATCCGGCTCCCGCACGGACACCGACACCACGTTGACCCCGGCCTCGTCAGCCATCTGGATGATCTGTGGGAGCGCCTTGCGTCCGCGTTTGGCGAACACCACGATTTCGCCCGATCCGATCTCCAGCGAGTCGGTGATCGTGCCTTCGGGGATATCATGCCGCTGATATTTCGCTTCGGTGACGCCAGGAATCGTCTCGGTGAGCTTCTTGAGCAGCGTCTCCGGGACGAGCTGCGCACCGACGTTGAAGATTAAGCGGTCTTCCTCGCCGATCTTCTGGATCAACTCGCCGACGGTGCCAGCCGCGATGATCTCGCCGTGATCCACAATCGCCACGCGGTCGCTGATCTCCTGTACCTCTTCCATGAGATGCGACGTGTACAGCACGGTCATGCCCATTTCCCGCCGCAGCCGCTGCACCGTGTCCAACACGCGGCGGCGATTCTGGGGGTCAATGCCGACTGTCGGCTCATCCATGTAGATCAACTGCGGGCGGTGGAGCAGGCCGACGCCGATATTCACGCGCCGCTTCATGCCGCCGGAGAATGTTTCGACCTTGTCGTGCTGGCGGTCGGTCAAGTCGATGAAATCGAGCACTTCGTCGACGCGCTTCTTGAGTTCCGCGCCGCCTAAACTGTACATCTTGCCAAAAAATTCGAGATTTTGCCGCGCGCTGAGCGCGAGATACAGCGCGATTTCCTGCGGCACCACGCCGAGCAGGGTTTTCGCTTGCAGGGGTTGTTTGGTGATCGAATAGCCGCCGATGGTGGCGTCGCCGCGTGTGGGGGTGAGGAGTCCGCTGATCATCGAAATGGTCGTGGTTTTGCCCGCGCCATTGGGGCCTAACAGGCTGAAAATTTCACCTTTGCCAATCGTGAAGCTCACACCTTTGACGGCGAAGAACGCTTCACCATTCTGGCGCTTGAACGATTTGGCCAGGTCGTTCACTTGAACCATATCCTGGTGCATGAAATCCCCCTGATGGAGTTGTGAAGAATTAAATTATTATACGTAAATGTTGGGACTTAAGTTGTGCCGGGGACAAAAAACAGAGGTTTGCACCTCTGCTGAAGAAACTTAGGCGATTACGGGTCGGTCTAGTATTCGATGTAGCGTTTCCACCCTTCGGGGCCGCTGCCAATCGCGATGACCAGATAGCTTGTGCGCGGGGTTTTGGGCTCCCACGCGAGTCTCATTCCGGCTTCGTGGGGCAGACGATCACCCTTGCGGTGATTGCAGTGGTAGCAGGCGCACGCTGTGTTCGTCCACACGTCTTTGCCACCGCGCGACTTGGGGATGATGTGATCCACCGTGAAGTCGCTCTTGGAGATCATTTTGCCTTTGATGCTGCCGCCCGGTTGCACATGACAATAGATGCAGGTGTAGTTGTCGCGCACCAGCACCCCACGCCGACTCCAATGCGCTCTGCGCCGAGGTACGTTGATGTAAGCACGCAGCGCAATGACTGAAGGGATCGGGTACCTATCCCCGACCGTCCGCAAAAACTCCC
>CALKIA010000545.1 GCA_937988705.1 uncultured Chloroflexota bacterium
CGTCAGTGTTTGACTTGCTCTTTTCTTCGTCTTCACAGTTCTGTTGTTAAGGTGCTTTTCATCCAGAGCGTGTCTGAATGTGTTCCGTATTCTATCAGTCGCTCTTGAACACTGTCAATCCTTTTTCTCGCTCAATTTGAAACTCTTTTCAAACTGATTTGCGATATTTGGGATATGACTTTTTCAAGGTACGCCGCCGGATTTCTCTCTAGCGGACGCGGAGTATACACCTCAGATCAGGGGGTGTGAAGGGTGAGTTTGGTGCGACTTTGACCAGAAAAAAGAACAGGGCGCAGCAAGCTGCGCCCTGACCGATTTCTGAAGAATTCCAAACGCTGAACGCTACACCCCATCGGGGAGCAGAGCTTCTTCCGCGGGGGCCATCGACTCATTAACGGTGAGATCGCCGAGCATGTCCTTAATGTAGACTTCCTGCACGAGGATCATGATGATCGCGGTGATGGGCACGGCCAGCATCAAACCGAGGAAACCAAGGAACGCCCCGGCGACGATCTGCCCTAAAAGCACCAGCACCGGTGGCAAACGAATACTGCCCGCAACCAGAATGGGCGTGACGATCTGGCTCTGGACGAAGGAGACCCCGTAGATCACCACGATGATCCAGCCGATATTCTCCGGGGCTTGCACAATACCAACCGCGACCGATGGGATGAGCGCGATGATCGGCCCAAAGTTCGGGATGAACGACAATACGCCCGCCAGCACGCCGAGCGCCGCCGCCTGTTGAATGCCGAGCAGCGCCATGCCAACGCCCGTCGCAATCGCCACAAATGCCATCGAGATGACGGTGGCGCGCAGCCAACCGCGCAGCATCAAATCCAGACGCGCGATGATTTCCCGCACACGGTGCCGATACCACAGGGGAAACAACTTGATCAGCCCTTCCTGATGCATTTGCGGGTTAGCGAGCAAATACATGCTCAGGAAGATGACGATCAATACACTGAGGATGGTATCCGCCACGCCGCCCAACACCGGGAGCACTTGCACTCCAAGTTGACCGAGCGCCGTCGCAAACTGCGAGCCGACCGTATCGATCATCGGCTGCAAATCAACCGTTTCCAGGAAACTCAAGAAGGGATACTGAGCGGTCAGTTCGCCATTTTGCCAGCGCGCTGCTAAAGCTTCAATGCCTTGCGGGACGATCACCGTCGCCAACACCGTGAATTGCTGGATGAGGGTCGGCAGGGCCGCACCGATCAACACCACGATCAGCAGCAATACGAACAGGAGCGACAAAATCGTTGCGAGGCTGCGCGGCACCCCCCGCTTAATCATCAGGCGGATCGGCATGGTGAACATGACGACCAAAATCACCGATGCGAGCGTCAGCATCAGAATTCCGCGAACAATCCACGCGGCGACGAGCAGGATAATGACTGCCAACGCCGTCAGAACCCAGCGCGTAACGGAACTGTAGGCCGTATTGGGTGAAACCTGGTGCATAGGGGTATTTACCTCTATCAACCTGCGCAAGTGCTTACATGCATTAGAACAATACGGCGCTAATAAAGATACGTTTCAGGCGCCAATATACCGCACAACACAGAGGGTCAGATCATCGAAGGCGGGGAGGCCACAGCAGAAATCGTCAACCGCTTTCTCGATCGCGGCTAACAGTTCATCCGCCGTGCCGCCCGCATGCTTCATGACGGTTTGCATCAGGCGGGCTTCCCCGAAGAAATCCCCGCGGGGATTTTCCGCATCCGTGAGCCCATCTGTATAGTAGACAATGACATCGCCGGGCCGCAGTTGCAGATCAATCGAATGTAACGGGTTATTCGGAAACCAACCGAGCGCTCGTCCGCCGCGCGGCAAATATTGAGCTTCGGCACTCTCTGCGCGGCAAAACAACGGCGGATTGTGGCCGGCATTCACCCCGCTGACGAGCCCATCCGGGTGGAATGTGCTGTAATACACGGTGACGAACATGCCGCTTTCGGTATCTTCCATCAGCAGATCATTGGTGCGGGACAGCGTCTCGATGGCGGAAAGACCCGCAAAGGCATGCGTGCGAATCATGCTGCGACCGGAAGCCATGAACAGTGCCGCCGGAATCCCCTTGTCGGAAACATCGGCGATGACAACGCCGAACGTATCATTAGACAGTGGAAACAGATCATAGAAGTCGCCCGCCATTTCGCGCGCTGACCGCCACTGGGCCGCAATCTGATAGCCGGGGATGTCCAGCGTTTTGCGCGGCAGGAGCGATTCCTGAATTTCGCGCGCCATCTGAATTTCGCGGTCAATACGTCCCCGTTCGACCGCGAGGCGATACAGACGCGCATTTTCGATGGCGACCGCCGCTTGTCCGGCGACCGCATTTAAGAGGAGCAAGTCCTCATCTTTGAAATTATTGTTGCGGATCGAGGAGTCAACGTAGACCACACCGATCAAGCGGTCACGCACCATCATCGGCGCGCACAGAATCGCGCGCAAGCCCTGCATGATAATGCTCTGCCCCACCTTATAGCGGCTGTCATACTGCGCATTGTTGGTGAGGAGTGGTTGGCGTGTTGAGACTACTTCATTCACCACGGACGTACTGTAGCGGGCTTCCGATTGAATCGTCTCGCCCGTCAGCCCCCGCGCGACGCGCACATCCATATGATTTGGATCGTCTTCCGCCACCATCAGAAAGCCGCGCTGCGCCCGCGTCACCTGCATGACCGAATCCATGACCGTGTTGAGAACCTCGTCAAAATCGAGGCTCGAATTGATCGTCCGCGTGATCGTGTACAACGTCAGCAGATGCTCTTGCCCAATTTTATCGAGATGCGGCTGTTCGATCATGGAATCTTCACCTTTAGTCTCCTAACGATTATAGCATCAAGGCCGCCATAATCCGCTATAATCTCTGAAATTCTTGCTGCTCGAAAGTTAACCAAACTATGCGCTTTGATGTCACGATTTTTCCCGAAAATTTGAACACTGCCGCCGACCTCGCCCGCGCCGTTGAGGATCACGGTTTCGC
>CALKIA010000546.1 GCA_937988705.1 uncultured Chloroflexota bacterium
GACGAACTAGCGGCCCGCCTGCGTGGGTTACTTGAAGAATTGGATCGACTTATCACCCCACAGCCGCCCAAGCCTGTCCGCGTACCGGTCCCGGTGCCCGTGCCTGTGCGTTCTCGCCGTCCGCGTCCTTACGATGACCCGTACCGTTAGAGAACCCGACCGACACCCAATCGGAAGTCCACCTTAAAAGGCACAAGCGACAGGCTTGTGCCTTTTTGTTTGTTATACTTACCCGCTATTCATCAACGACATGTGAGACCGATATGACGCACAGAGCAAAGTACAACCCCCAGGCCATTGAAAGTAAGTGGCAGGCCCGCTGGGAACAAGACGAACTGTATCGCTCCAAAGTGGATTGGAGTAAGCCGAAATATTACGCCTTGACCATGCTGCCGTACCCCAGCGGCGATCTGCACATCGGCCACTGGTTCGCCATGACGCCCTCCGATGCGCGCGCCCGCTACATGCGCATGCAGGGCTTCAACGTCATGTTCCCGATGGGCTTCGACGCCTTCGGTCTGCCTGCCGAAAATGCCGCCGTGCAGCGCGGCATTCACCCGGCCAAGTGGACGCACGCGAATATGGAGCGGATGCGCAAGCAGCTGCGCAGCATGGGCGCGATGTTCGACTGGGAGCGGGAAGCCGCTTCGTGCGAACCAGAGTACTACAAATGGACGCAGTGGTTCTTCAAGAAGTTCTACGAGAGCGGCTTGGCCTATCGCAGTGAGGCGCTGGTCAACTGGTCGCCCACGCTGCAAACCGTGCTGGCCAACGAGCAGGTGATCGACGGCAAAGACGAACGCACCGGGCAGCCCGTCATCCAGAAGATGCTGACGCAGTGGTTCTTCCGCATGACCAAATACGCCGACGAGCTGCTGAGCTACGTCAATGTCGACTGGCCGGAACCGATTCGCATGATGCAGGCCAACTGGATCGGGCGCAGCGAAGGCGCGCGCGTGATCTTCCGCACGGAAGTCGGCGATCATCCGATTGAGATTTTCACCACCCGTCCGGACACGCTGTGGGGCGCGACCTTCATGGTGCTGGCGCCGGAACATCCGCTGGTGGAACAAATTGTCCCCGCCGAGCACAAAGAGTCGGTGCAGGCGTATGTCGAAAAGGCCGCGCGCCAGACCGAGCTGGAACGCACCGCCGACGACCGCGACAAGACGGGCGTGTTCACGGGCGCGTATGCGATTAACCCGGTCAACGGCGAACGCATCCCGATCTGGATTGCCGACTACGTGCTGATCACCTACGGCACGGGCGCGATTATGGCCGTGCCCGCCCACGACGAACGCGACTTCGCTTTCGCGCGCCAGTACGGTCTGGAGATCCGCCCCGTGATTCGCCCCGACGACGCGGGCGACGATTTCTGCGTCAATGCGGCGTACAGCGGCGCAGGTCACATGATCAACAGCGGTCGCTTTGATGGCACGTTCGCCAACGGCGAAAAAGGCCGCAAGAACGGCGCGATCAGCGCGGTCATCGACTGGATCAGCGGGCAGGGCTATGGTCGCGAAGCGATCAACTACCGTCTGCGCGACTGGCTGATCAGCCGTCAGCGGTACTGGGGCGCGCCCATCCCGATGGTCTATCGTGCCGATGGCACGGTTGAACCCGTCGCGGATCAGGATCTGCCCGCCCAACTGCCCGCTGATGTCGTGATGACGGGCGTCGGCAACCCACTGGCGAATCACGAGGGTTTCGTCAACACGACAGACTCCAACGGTCAGCCTGCTCGCCGTGAAACCGACACCATGGACACCTTCATGTGCTCGTCGTGGTACTGGTTCCGCTACCTGAGCCCCAGGAAATCCGACGCCGCGTTTGACGCCGAAGAAGCGGCCTACTGGCTGCCCGTCGATGTCTACACGGGCGGCGCGGAACACGCGACCATGCACCTGCTGTATGCGCGCTTCTTCACCAAGTCGATGCGCGATCTGGGCATGTTCGAAGAAACCGCCGACATCATGCAGGCGCATGGGCGCAGCCCGCAAGCCCTGTTCGATGAGCCGTTCATGCTGCTGCGTAATCAGGGGCAAATTCTGGGCGAAGAGCGCGAAGGTCACTACATCCGCGCCCACGGCCAGTGGGACAGCAATACCAAGCTGTTCGCCGATCAGGTCAACGTGATCGACAAGGAAGAGGCGCTGATGGTCGATCCGGTCGCGCTGTCGCACATCACGGGCGAATTCGCCTCGGTCGCCGAGGAGCAGATGAGCGGCACCGTCATGGGCGAAATCGTCAAGCGCACCGAGAACATTCTGACCGTGCGCGATAGCAAGGGCGAACTGAAGACCGTCGAAGTGCGGACGGGCGCGGAGATCAACATCCCCGACGTCCCCGGCACGAACACGGTCAACCAGCTGAAGCACCATCTGGAAATCCAGCGCATGTCCAAGAGCAAGGGCAACGTTGTCAATCCGGATGAATGGGTCAACAAGGCGGGCGCGGACACCGTGCGCGCCTACCTGATGTTCGGCTTCGACTGGACGAAGGGTGGCCCGTGGGATAGTCAGGGCATCGAAGGCCCGGCGCGCTGGCTGCGTGATGTGTGGGACATCGTGACGGCGGGCGCTCCGGCGACCGCGTCGGGCAACCCCGACGCTGAACGCGCGCTGGAACGCCGCGTCCATCAGACGATCTACAAAGTCAGTCTGGACATGGAGAATTTCAGCTTCAACACGGCCGTCGCCGCGCTGATGACGCTGAAGAACGACCTGCGCGCCGCGCTGCGTGAACCCGGCAAGATCGGCGCGGCCGCGTGGACACAGGCCGTCAAGACCATGCTGCTGCTGATGGCCCCCATCACCCCGCATCTGGCGGAAGAACTGTGGGAGCGCGTTGGCGGCGCCTACAGCATCCATCAGCAAGCTTTCCCCGCCTACGATGCGGCGAAAGCGGCGGACGACATGACCACGCTGATCGTCATGAAGAACGGCAAGCCGGTGGATCGTGTCGACGTCGCGGCGGGTATCAGCGAAGCCGATGCGATCGCGGCGGCCATGGCCACCCACGGCGCGCAGCGCGCACTGAACGGCGGCACGCCCAAGCGCGTGATCTTCGTACCCGGTCGCAACGAAGGCCAGAAGTCCGAACCGAAGGTCAACATCGTCGTCTAGATCTGACCCTTCGCCGTATTCGGGGACTCCAGCCAACGCGCCGTGTTGATCCTGTGTAGGGACGAGGCATGCCTCGTCCTCGTCTTTCCAATGTGGCATAGGCGCAAAGCAGATCACCCCTCTCCCCGCTTGCGTGGGAGAGGGGTTG
>CALKIA010000547.1 GCA_937988705.1 uncultured Chloroflexota bacterium
CTGACCGATGAGGCGGATGGCGGGTACATACCTTCGAGGTAAAACGGACAAGGCATGCCTTGTCCCGACAAAAACGTTTTTCGCAGAGATGCGATGCGGCGCATTTCGTAGCTGAGAGAAAGGGTGCACACACAGGTGCACCCCTACAAACTTCTGTAGATGTTACAGCGCCACGAGGGCGGCGAAGTCGGTTTCGTCCAACGCGCGGCGGAGGGCGATTTTGGCTTCCGCGCTGAGAGCCAAATTCGGCAAACGCGGTTCGCCGCAATCCACGCCGATGAGGCGCAGCGCTTCCCGCAGTCCACCGTTGAAGCCGACTGAATAGAGCGCCCGCGTCACGAGGTTGGCTTTCTCTTGCATTGACTGCGCCGCTTGCATGTCGCCGCGATCCGCCGCTGCATAGATCGCCCGGTAGGCATTCGGCATGTAGTTGAGCGTCGAACCGATGCAGCCGTTCACGCCCATCATGCGCGCATACAGGACTTGCTCATCCATGCCGGAAAACGTCACCCAGCGGCCTGCGTTCATGTCCATGATTTGGCGCATCTCGTACATGTTCGACCCGGTGTATTTGACGCCGTGCAAATTCGGCACGTCGAGCAGTTCCTGCATCACCGTGACCGGGTTGATCGCCGGGTTGAGAATGTAGGAGAAGAACGGCATCTCCGGCACCGAGGCCGCGACGCTCTTGTAGTACGCGACGACTGCCTGAGCCGTGTTGTACATGGGCGGCATGATGCTGGCAATCGCGGCTGCGCCGTGATCGGCGGCGTGCCGCGCCAACTGCTGCGCCTCGTTGAGCGACATTGAGGCGATGTGCATGATCACCGGAATGCGCCCGTTGACCCGCTTGAGCACCGTTTCGGCCAGCAGTTGACGCTCGGCGGCCGTCATGTAGATGCCTTCGCCGGTTGTTCCGCCGACGTACAGACCGTCAATCCCCTTGGCGATTAGGTAATCGACCAAGGCTTCCACGCCCGCCACGCTCACGCCGCCATTCGCGTCGCTTGCCGTAACCAGCGCGGGATAAATGCCGCGAAACTCTGTCATGTGGACTCCCCTGTTTGAAAGTGAATGTGTCCTGACGCGCCAATGGCGTCGGTACTGCTGGCGACGGGCACACCGTCGAGTTGTTCGCGCAGATAGTGCAGTTCGCCGCGAATGCCGCGCGCGGTGAACAGCGTATCGCCCCGATAGCTGATGAAGTTAAAGCCGCGCTGCGCCCACCGCAAGGCCCAATCAACTGAGCCGCTGATGAAGTGCATGCCCACGGCGATGTGGTGTGCCTGACAGGTGTCGATGATCTTTTCGACGGTCTGCTCGAACAGCGGGTGATCATACTGTTCAGCGATGCCGTGCGAGACGGTGAGATCGTGCGGGCCGATCAAGATCGCGTCGACGCCCGGCACGGCCAGTAAATCAGGCAGGTTCTGCACCCCGGTTGGACTCTCGATCATGATGATCAGATTGATGTCCCGGTTGTAGTTTTCGAGGTACGCCTTAGTTTCCGCGTTGGAGTATTCGCCGCGCTCGACGGCCGCGGTCAGGGCCGCGCCTTTGAGTGGCCGGTACTTAATCGCGCCGGCGATGGCGCGCACCTGCTCCACCGTTTCGACATACGGTACGATTACGCCGTGCGCCCCGGCATCCACGACCATTGCCGCGCGTGCTGCCGAGATTTCGGGAATGCGCACGATGGGCGCGACATTGTTCGCGGCATAAGCCTGAATTGCCCAGGCGATCGTTTCACGATTGGCGGGCGAATGCTCGCTGTCCAACCACACATAATCCAGTCCGACATCCGCAAAATACTTGGGATGGCGCGGTTGCCCGTAGCCTTCCATGCAAATTCCGTACACGCGCTCACCGGCGTGTAATTTGGCGCGCAGTTGCTCTCCGCGCATGGTGATTGTGTCCTCTGATCAGATGACCATGCGCGGGTCGACTGCGTCGCGCACGCCATCGCCGATAAAGTTGACTGACAGCACCGTGATCACCAGCATGATCGCTGGCGGTATCCACATCCACGGCAGGTTGCGGAGAATGTCGAGATTCCGCGCTGTTTCCAGCATATTGCCCCAACTGGGGGTCGGGGGTGGCACACCCAGACCGAGAAAGCTCAACCCGGCTTCCGTGAGAATAGCCGAGCCGATGGCAAACGTCACGAGCGCGACCAGTGACCCGAACACGTTCGGCAAAATATGGACGGTGATGATACGGCCGTCGGTATAGCCGAGGGCGCGGCACGCAAGAATGTACTCCTGTTCGCGGATGGACATGACCTGACTGCGCACAATGCGCGCCGTGCCCGTCCAGCTCAGCCCGCCGATGATGAACACGATGGTCCAAACCGTGCGCGGCAGCATCGCCGCTAGTGTGAGCATGATGATGATACTCGGAAAGGTCATGAATACATCGGTGATGCGCATGATCACCATATCCACCCATCCGCGGTAGTAGCCGGAGAGCGCCCCGAGCACTGTGCCGATCAGTGTGGCGATGAGCGTCGCGCCGAAGCCGACGACGAGCGAGACCTGCCCCCCGTTGAGCAGACGGCTCCACACGTCGCGCCCGACGCCATCCGTGCCGAGCCAGTGCAGCTCGTTCGGGGGTGAGGCGCGCGCGCGCAGATCGATGGCGTCATAGCGATAGCGTTCGATGAGCGGGGCGCCGATGGTCAGCAGGATGATGATCAGCAGCACACCCAAGGCGATGACGGCGGGGCGGTTGCGCAAAAAGCGGCGCAGTGCGCGTTTGTCGTCACGCTTTTCGAGTTTGGCCTTGTCTTCATCGGTGACGAGGACGGCAATGGGCTGGCGAGTTGTCTTGTCAGTCATAGCGAATCCTTGGGTCAGCCACGGCGTAGGCGAGGTCGGTCACGAGGTTGGCGACGAGCACCACGAGCGCGATTACGAGATTCATCCCCATCAGGAGCGGCACATCCCGCCCATTGACTGCCTCCAGATACAGCGTGCCCATCCCCGGCCAGCTAAAGATCGTCTCGGTGAAGACCGCGCCGACGACGAGCGCCGGTAAGCTGAGGCCAAACAGCGTGATCACGGGGAGCAGCGCGTTGGGGAAGCCGTGCCGCCAGGTGATGCGGTTCTCGGGCATACCTTTGCCTCGTGCTGTTCGCACATAATCCGCGCGGATGACTTCGAGCATGGCGAAGCGGGTATAGCGCATGAAATTGGCAATGGGCGCGAGGCTGAGCACGAAGGTCGGCAGCACGAGATACTGGATAGTGGTGAGCAGCGTGGGGTCACGGTCGACCGGGCGCATGCCGCCCGATGGAAACCAGCCCAGTTTGATCGCGAAGATGTACAGTACGATGATGCCGGCGACGAACGACGGAATCGAGATTCCGAGGAAAGATACGCTCGTCAGCAGGAAATCCCAGACGGAATACTGCCGGAGCGCGGTGAATACGCCTAACGCTACCCCGATCACTGAGCCGACGATCAGCGCGGTGCCGGCCAGCAGCACGGTCGCGCTCAGCCGCTGCCCGATCGTCGCTGCGACAGGTTGACCATTGGTGTAACGAAAACCCAGATCGCCGCGCAGCACATTCACTAACCAGTTGACATACCGCACGGTCACCGGTTGATCCAGCCCGAATCGCGCGCGGATGGCCTCTTCAGCTTCGTTGGTCATGTTGAGTTCGGGACGAATGAAATAATCGGTGATGTCGCCCGGCGCAATCTCGATCAAGCCGAAAATGATGATGGTGATGCTGAGAAAGACCGGTATCCCGATCAGTAAACGGCGAAATATGTATTTTTGCATAACGATTGCCCTCTGTCGAAACGGGCGGCGCGAGTTGGGCGTTTCCACCCCGCCGATGACTCAGCGGGATGGAAACGCTTGAACGAAACTTAATTTACTCGCTAACCGACCACAGTTCAGGATGGTCTTCGAAGGGGCCGCCGCCCGGAGCCGGGAACCAGTAGAAGTCCTGCAGGCCGCTCGACGCGACGCCGAAGCGGATAGCCGTCCACATGTAGCCTTCCGTGGCATTCTGATTCTGGAAGGCGCAGGTGTCCTGGATCAGACCCACATAGGCATCCTGATCGCCTTCAACGCGCGCCTGCGCCAGCAGGTCGATCAGTTCGGGGTATTCCCCGCCGCTCAACGGCAAGCCGTCGGTCGTCGGTTGGCCACCCACTTCGTAGAACGGGAAGGGGAAGTTCGCCAGGCCAGACGCCACGCCACGATAGGAGATCGTCCAGCCTTCGCCGGTGTAGAAGTAGCTGTTATAGGTGGGGACATCCTGCCGGATCGGGGTGATGGTCACGCCGACATCTGCGAGGAAGGCCTGAATCGCCGCCAGCGCGTCCGAGTGGAACTGGCTGTCGTAATAGGTCACAACTTCAATCGGCTGGCTGGCATCGAAACCCGCTTCAGCCAACAGCTGCCGCGCCATCTCCGGATTGTAAGCATAGTCGTTCAGTTCTTCCGCCGCCGGATACATTGCGGGGAATGCGCCGATGCACGGCACAACCTGCGCCGTGCCACGCAGCACGGTTTCCACAATCGCCTGACGGTCGATCGCGTACAGGAACGCCTGACGGACGCGGACATCCGCGAAGCGCGGGTCGCGTTCATTGAAGATCATGTAGTTGGTGACGCCCGAAGGGCCGGAGAACAACTGATAATCTGCATTGCCCTCAAAGCCGAGCGCAACATCGCCGCTGGCATAGGTGAACTGAATTTCGCCCGCTTCCAAAGCGAGGATGGCCGAGGTTTCGTCCGCGAAATAGCGGTTGATCAGGCGATCCAGCTTGGGCGCGCCGCGCCAGTAGTTGGGATTGGCCACCAGCGACCAGAACTGATCGCGCTGGAATTCTTCGTGCATGAAGGGCCCAGTGCCAATCGCTTCGGTGAAGAACCAATCGCTGTTCTGGTAATCCGCCGGGGCGAGGTCAGCCAGCGCGTGTTCCGGCAGAATCCACAGCAGGATGAGGTTATAGGGCAGGCGCGGATTCGCCTGAGTCAGGACAAATTCGACTGTCAAGTCATCGACCGCGCGCACTTCAGCGACAGTATCACGCGACAGTTGGCTGAAGCCGGGGAAAGAGGTGGCGGCCTCCGGGTTCATCGCGAGGTTGAGCGAGAAAACTACGTCGTCCGCGGTGAATGGTTCGCCGTCATGCCAGAGGACACCTTCGCGCAGATTGAATGTCCAGACCGTGAAGTCTTCGTTCGACGACCAGTCGGTCGCCAACTGCGGTTCGAGCACGCTGATGTCGCCGTTCCAGCTCACCAGCGGCGACCAAATCTTGGACAGCCAGGTACGTCCAGCCGTGTCCATGTAGGGGATGACGGCCGGAGCGCCGCCGGGACCGACATCGAACGCGCCAATCAGCGTGTTCCCGCTGGTATCTTGCGCGAAGCTGACCGTCAATGGGATGGCCAACACGAGCAGAAGGGCAACTAAAACAAACTTCTTCCAAAGATTCATTGCTGCCTCCAAACGTAAATAAAGCGTATGTTCAAATCGATAAGGAGTTCGCCTAGTTGGCTGCTCCTTCGATACACAAAATTTCGGGAATCAGCCGTTCCGCGATTCCGCGCAAACGAACTGCTTCTACTTCATCGATCCAGCGGTACGGCAGCCGCAGCCGTGACCCGACCCGTGCCCAGCCGCCGATTACCGACAGCAGCTTGTCCAGAGCGCCATTCGGATAGCCTTTGACCGTGATGTAAGGCGTTATTTCGGCCTCGAAAAACTGCTGAATGCGCTGCTCAATGGCCAGCGCCGCCGGGAGATCCACGCGCATCAGGTCGTACCAGTGCTGCGCGCCTACGGGATGCAGGCACGCCACGTTCGAATAGGCGCCCGCTGCGCCGCGGCTGTAGCCCGTCGCCAGATGGTGCCCTGGCACGAAGACCGAGAGGTCGCTCATGTGGGCGCGCATGTCCGCATACCAGTTCTCATCGCCGCCAGGGACTTTAACGCCGACGAGTGCCGGTATGGCGCGTTTGAGCGCTCCGAACTGCGGGGGCGTGAGGCGGCGTTTGGCGTGCGGTGGGTTGTACAACACCAGCGGAATCGGATCGGCGGCTTCCGCGAACAAGCGCAGGCAGGTAAGCATTTCAGCTTCTTGTACCGGGAACCAGTCGGGCAAAATCACCTGAAAGGCACTTGGCTGGAAGGCGCGGGAGCGGCGGATGCGTTCCAGCGAGAGCTGGAAGCTCATGTGGCTCGCGCCGATCTGAAATGGCAGGTTCGCCGCTGTGCAGCGCGCCGCGACCAGCTCGTGAATCTGATCAAATTCAGTTTCGGTCTGCGTGTGGAATTCGCCCGCCGTGCCGTTGGTGTACAGGCCGTTGACGCCCGCTGTCGTTAGATAGGCGAGTTCCTCATCCAAGCGCGCGTAGTCGATGCTTTCGTCGGCGTTGATGGGCAGCATGAGCGTCGCCCAATTGCCGAAGATTTCGGGAGCAGTCAGCGGTTTCATGATGCTTCCTCCTCGGGTTGTGCTTCTTTCATCAGACGCAGACGGTCTTTGATATCGCCATAATGCG
>CALKIA010000548.1 GCA_937988705.1 uncultured Chloroflexota bacterium
ATCGGCGCGGTGATCACGAGCTTCAGCCTCTCGCTGATCATCATCCGCGATGTGGCGCGCCGACCGGAGACGGCCGGGCGTTACCTGAGCGCGGCGCTCGTGGTGCAGACAATGCTGGCGGGCGTGGCCTACCTCGGTATCAATCTGCTGGCCGGGCAGTACGATTCGATTTCGCGGGCGTTCGTTGCCGTGGCGGGCATCAGCCTGGTGATCGATATGGTCGGCAACCTCAGCTACGATCAACTGCTGGCGCAGGAGCGCATGGTTACAACGTCGATTGTCGAAGTCGTGCAGATCGCGGCGCGCATCAGCCTGGCGACGCTCATGCTGGCGCTCGGTTGGGGACTGCCCGGCGTGTATCTGGCGACCATCGCCGTCGGGATAGGTCGATCAACGGCGCTGTGGCTGCTGCTGCGGCGCACGGGGGTGAAACCCGTGTGGCGCGTGGATTGGAGCATCGCGCGGCCGATGCTCGTCAATGCCGCGCCGCTGACGCTGGCCTCGTTCGTCAGCATCACCTACGCGCAAGCTGATCGCGTGCTGAGCGCCACCTTCCTCACCAACGCCGATACCGGGCACCTGAACGCTGCCTACGTGATGATCGTCGGCGTGATCGACATCCTCAACACGACGATTCTCGTCGCCGCCTATCCGATCATGTCCCGTGCGTGGGGCAGCGACCTCTTTCGCTTCATGGTCGAAAAGCTGGCGTATTTCTCGCTGCTGATCGGCGTGGGCGTGGGGTTGGTGTTCACGCTGTTCGCCGATGCGATTATCGTGCCCCTGTTCGGCGTGAACTACATCGAGACGGCGGCGATCCTGCGGGTGTACATCTGGTTCGCGTCGATCACGATGGTCTTCAATGTGTTCTCCCAGTCGCTCATGGTCGAAAATCGCCAGCGGCGGCTGAGCGCGATTCATGTGGTTGGGCTGCTGGTCAAGCTGATCGCGTCGTACTTCCTCATTCGCACCTACGGCGTGATCGGCGCAGTGGCTGCCTCGGTGATCGTCGAAAGCCTCAAACTGATCGCGGCGGGCGCGTCGTCGCATCTGACACTGGACTATGTGCGTCCCCGTCTGCTGCGCTTAGCGCTGGTGGTGGCGGTCAGCGGGGCGATCATGTGGGGGCTGGGGCAGGTGCATCCGGTGCTCGGCATGGCGGGCGGCATGATCTACGCGGGCGGCGTCTTGCTGCTGCTCCAGCGTGACGAATGGGACCTGCTCTATCGGCTGGCGGCATCCGCGCCGGGGGGCGCGTTCCTCACCCGTATCTGGAAACGAGATGTGAGCTTATAACCTCACCCTGCTGGCGCAGGGAAACGGGGTCAGGGTTGGGTGATTGAAGCCCCTCACCCACGCAAGCGGGTAGAGTGGAGAAAACCGTCTTTTGCTGGCTCCCCTCCCCGAATTCGGCTGAGGAGAGGACACTTTTAACAATCGAGAGAATTGTAGGGACGCCCAACGGGGCGTCCGCCGGATTGCAGGTGTAACGGACGCGCCGTTGCGCGTCCCTACACAACCCATTTTCCCTCAGACCAACGCCTTAATGCTGCTCAATATTAAAACTGTCCCGCCTTCAACCGAATTCGGGGTGGGGTCAGAATTCACCATCCTCTTGGTTACGCCCGTGCAAACACATACGCCCGCCGCGAGGCGAATTCCACCTCAGGATACGGATCGCGTTCGATGGCTTCTTCAATCGTGAAGCCCGCCTCGACCAGCTTCTCTTTAATCGTTTCGCGTGCGTAGAAGATGAAATCGACCGAAACTGGTTCGCCCCACCATTCGTCGAGATGCTTGACTTCTGCGCCGAGATGAAATGCCAGCAGGACGATCCCACCGGGTTGCAGCACACGTTTGAAGGCGGCAAATGCCTGCGCCAGATCGGCTTCGGGGATGTGGATGATCGAGTAGAAGGCGGCGATCCCGCCATAGGCGCCGTCGGAGAGGCCGGCAAGCGTGCGCATGTCGGCCTGCGTGAACTCAAGATCGGGGTTGAGCGTCCGCGCCTGCGCGAGCATCCCCGGCGAGAGATCGACGCCGCACGCCGCCGCGCCGTGATCGCTCAGGTAACGCGCGATCTGGCCGGGGCCGCAGCCGATGTCGCCGATCACGCCGCGCCCGCCGACCTTTTCGATCAGCCAGTCGAGCAGCTTGCGGTCAAACGGCTTGCCCGCCAATTCCCCATACACGCGCCGTGCGTATTCCTCGGCGACGCAGTCGTAACTCGATTGGGTGTTCATATTTGATCCTCTCTTTGTCTAAACCTCACCCTGCTTGCTGCGCAAGCCGTCCCTCTCCGAGCGAAGAGGGGCAGTTGAGCGCAGCGAAACGGGGTGAGGCTGCTTTTATTAACGCCACCATACCGGATAGCTGCCATTCTCGATCAACACCGTGGGCGTCCCGTCGGGCGCGATTTGCACGATGCGAAAGGTCGCGTAGTTGTGAACTTCGGTGAACAGCAGACCGCTCGGCAGCCACAGATCCAGCTTGAGGATGCGCGGCGCATACGGCGCTTCCCAGATCAGCGTTCCGTCCGGACGCCACACTTCGATCTGCGCTCCGGTATCGGTCGGCGCGAGGCGGCTCACGCGCTGCCCATCGGGCGACCACACGGTGCGCGCCCACGCGATATTATTCATCTCCGCGCTGGTCGAAGCGGTAATACGATGCAGATTGGTTCCATCGTTATCCATCAGCAGTAGTTCGAGATTGGTGCGGTCACGCAGCGAGAAGAATGTGATCTGGCTCCCATCCGGTGACCACGCCGGGTTAACATCCCAACCGGGATCCTGCGTCAGATTGGTGAGATTGGAGCCATCCGGTTGCACGGTGAAGATTTCGGCGTCGGCGGTTTGCCGGGCAAAGCCCATGAACAGAATGGTACGGCCATCGGGCGACCACATGGGTGAATTGCTGACACTGATTCCCTGCGCCAATTGCCGCGGATTGAGCTCCTCGATCAACGGTTGGGATAGGTCGAGCAAATAGATCTGCGTGCCCGCGTTCCCCGCATCATGTTCATACACGAGCTGCGTTCCGTCCGGCGACCAGACCGGATGATCGCCCGCGACTTCATCGCTCGTCAAGCGGGTGACGCGCGGTGGTGAGAGAGTGAGCAGATGTAGTTGGCGGTGACCGCCACGCCAGCTGAAGAAGGCCAGCTGGTCGCCCGCGGGTGACCAGGCTGCGTCCGTATCACCCGCGGGGCTGTGTGTCAGGTTATGGGAGAGGCCGTGCGCCATGTCGTAAGCGTAGAGATCAATGTCACCGGTGCGGCTGCTCTCGTAAGTGAGCAGCGGGGTGGTGAGCAGTCGTCCCACCACGACCGCGATCCCCGCCAGCAGCGTGAGCAGGGCGAGGAGAGCGGTCAATGGGCGCAAAATCAGCCTGAGGGTTTCCATGTTGGGAATAAATCATCCGTATTGTTGTCCGTGAGGTTGATCACGGTGGCGCCGTCGCGCCGGTAGATGTCCCAGTCACCGTCCGCATTGGACATGTAGAGCGCCGTGTCGTCGTTCAGTTCGGGCGCAATGGTCAGCACCTCGGAGGCGGCGACGCGGACGGGCTGCGGATCGGCCGGGTCGACCAAGTATAACCCGATCTCTGCGCCGGCGAAGGCGACTTCGCGCTCGGAGACGAACAGAATCCGCCCATCCGTCGTCCACACGGGCAGCACATCGTAGGCGGGATCGTCGCCGCTCAACTGAACCACGTTCGCGCCGTCCGCATCCATGACAAACACCTCTTGATTGCCCGTGCGCTCCGACCCGAAGGCGAGGCGCGTCCCATCGGCTGACCACGCCGGAAACCAGTCAATCGCGCCGTTCCGCGTGAGGTTCGTCTCGGTATCGCCGTCCTTCAGGTAGATTTCGAGGTTGAGGTCGCGCAGGCTGACGAACGCGGTTTGACTGAGGGTGTTTGGGTGGAAATCCCAGTTGAGCCGTCCGCTCGTGAGAATGGACATAATCGTGCGCAGGTCGTTCGCCACCTGAAATTGCTCACTGCCATCGGCGTTCATGTTGAACGCTTCGAGCTGCCCGCTGCGACTGCTGAGGAATGACACTGCGCCACCATCGCCCGAATAGGAGCCCATGCCATCGGCGGAGTCGTTGTTGGTCAGATTCGTCACACTCGCGTCCGCCAGCGACATCTCATAGAGATCCCAATCGCCATCCCGATTGGATGTGAACATGAACGCACGAGTCTCTGGTTCCGCCGTGGCCTCCTCTGTGGCCAGCGGCGCGGGGTGCGTCGGCGCGAGGGCCGCTGGGTCAGGCAGCAGGATCGAATACACCCAGATGAGCAGCACCAGTATGATCATGGCGGCGATCAAGCTGAAAATGACGCGGCGGGGTAAATTGAACCTCGAAGCGGACATGAGAGTTTGATCCTTAGAACCAACGTGCAAAAAAGCATTATACCGGGGGAAATGAGACGTGTCGCGAACAACCCAGTCGGCTTTTCGTCTCAGAATTATTCAAATGTTGTAGCTCTTTTGAAAGGACAAGCTCATGCAGGTACAGATTCAAGCGTCCGCTCATTCCGTTTATCGCGCGTTCACCATGCCGACTCTGCTGCAACTGTGGCTGTGTCAGCAAGCGCAGGCGACCTTTCGCGCAGACGAGATGTTCTTCTATCGCTGGAATGAGGGTTTTTACGCGGCGGGAACCTTCAAGACCTTGCAGCGGGATAGTCACATCGTGCAGACGTGGCGCTTTTCCACCGAGGCCGCTGAAAGCCTCCTGGAAGTTACACTGCGCGAGGCCGATAGCCTGACCACGGTTGATCTGGCCTACAGCGGCAGCGACGCAACGCTCGATTGGGCGGCGGCGTTGGAGAATCTGAAATATCTGCTGGAAGTGGGCTTTGATCATCGCCTGATGCAGCGCCCGATGCTCGGCATTTATCCGAGCGAGCTGGACGAAGCGCGCGCCGCCAAGCTCGGCTTGAACGGTATGAAGGGCACGCATATCGACGGCGTGGTCGACGGTATGGGCGCGGCGACCGTGCTGCAAACGGGCGATGTGGTGGTGAAGCTGGCGGGGCAGCCGGTGTTCGATTTTGCCTCCATGCAGGTTGGCCTCCGCCCGTTCAAAGGCGGCGATGTGGTGCAGATCGAGTTTTACCGCGCCGGGGAGCTGCACAGCGCGGATCTCCCGCTGACCAAGCGTCCCGTACCGGATTTGCCGGCGACCCCGGCGGCGCTGGCCGAGATCATGCGCTCAAACCTGCAAGCCGTCAGCGGCGAGCTGGATACGTTGCTGGCAGGCGTTCCTGAAGAGACTCTCAGCCGCCGCCCCGAAGCGACTGAATGGAGCGCCAACGAAAACCTCGCGCACTTGATTTGGACGGCGCGCAATAATCAGGCGTGGTTGTTCAACATGGCGGGCGGGGATGACAGCGTGTTGTGGATGGACAACAACGACCTACACCTGATCATGTCCACGGCGATCTATCCGACGAGTGCGGATCTGGTGGCGGAATACAAACGCGCGGAAGCGGCGATCATCGCCGAGGTCGAGGCGCTGCCAGCGTGGCTGGTGACTACCAAACCGCTGCTGCTGTATGTCGGGCAGAACCTGACGAACCTCAATTTCCACACGCGGCTGCACTTCGAGCAGATGAAACACGCCATCGGCGCCGTGCAGCAGCCGACCGCGTAGTGAGGGATTGAGAACCTCATAGAAAATCAAAAACCTCACCCCGTCGCGCTGAGCGCGACTCCCCTCTCCTAGAGGAGAGGGGGCGGGAGTGAGGTTTGTGTTTGAGGCGCTTAGCCGCGGGACTGTGCGTCCATCACGGCGACGGCGGTCATGGCGACGATATCTTCGACATCATCACCGACCTGCAGCACGTGGATCGGTGCACCCATGCCGAGCAGGATCGGGCCGATAGTCTCGGCGCCGCCGAGACGCGAGAGCAGCTTGTAAGCTACGTTCGCCGACGACAGATTCGGGAACACCAGCACATTCGCGTCCTTGACCTGACTGAACGGATAGCGCTCATCGACGATCTCGGGGACGACGGCCGTGTCGGCCTGCATCTCGCCATCGATCGCGAGGTCGGGGCGACGCTGCCGCACAATGTCGACGGCCTTACGCACCCGTTCCGATAGGGCATGCGGTGTGCTCCCAAAATTCGAGAACGACAGCATGGCTACCCGCGGTTCGATGTCCAGCGTCTTGGCGAAGTCCGCCGCGAGGATAGCGATTTCCGCCAGCGTTTCCTCGTCCGGGTTGATGTTGACGGTTGCATCGGTGAACAGGTAGACACGCCCCTTGACGATCACCAGATACACGCCGGCCGCCCGATGGACACCTTCGCGAGTATGGAAAATTTGCAGCGCGGGCCGGATCACGTCCGGGTATTCGCTGGTCAAACCGCTGATCGACGCGTCGGCTACACCCGAGTGGATCATCATCGGGACGATGTAGTTGCGGTCGCGCAGCATAGCTCTCGCCTTGGCCAGCGAGACGCCATTGCGCTGCCGGAGCGCAAACAATTCTTCGCTATAGTGGTCGCGGAAATCCTGTTCGTACACGTCGACGATTTCTGGCTTGAAGTGCAGGCCGAGATCGTTGATCGTCGCTTCGATCTGGTCACGGCGACCGAGCAGGATCGGGGTGGCCAGCCCTTCGTCGGCAACCTGCGCCGCCGCGCGGATGATCTTCGATTCTTCGCCTTCGGCAAAGATGACGCGCTTGGGCGCGCCACGCTTGGCTGTGCTGATGATGCGGTTACGCACCTGCTGACCGATGCCCTGACGGCTGATCAGTTCTTCGCGGTAGGCGTCGAGATCGATTTCACGCCGCGCCATGCCGCTTTCCAT
>CALKIA010000549.1 GCA_937988705.1 uncultured Chloroflexota bacterium
CCGGGTAGACACAGAGGTCTACCCCTACATTGGGACTTTCGAGAGTCTACTTTAGCAATGTGCGATTGGAGTGTTGTTGAGCGCAGGATTTCATGCAACTCGTTAAGACCAACCCGCGTTCTTCCAACTGCATGAGCATGATCTGGAAGAGGCGGGCTTCCGCGTCACCGTTCGCTAAGGACGACCGAAATTCAGTCAGGGCCACGCAGTCGAAACCGGTAGCGGTCAATTCCAGATTCAAGGCGTACTTCCAGTCATCTGTCCGCTTACGGCAGCCGCGGCTTCGAGATCCGTCACGTTGTCCGCAATTGCAGCACCGTCACTAGCGCTAACTGCCACCGGGTAGCGGCAGGACGACCAACATTGGGAAATAGATCGGCAAACTGCTCGTCGCTGAACAGGGTTCCCAATGCTAAACTGGACGTAAACATAACCCCATTATACCTCAGGGCGACTATGCCACCGTGATGACGACATTCCCCTTTTTGTGTCCGGTTTCGACATACCGGTGTGCCTCAGCCATCTGGTCCAAAGGATAGCACCTATCAATGACTGCTCTCAGGGTTCCGCCCTCAATCAACGCTGTCAGGAAGACGAGATCTTTAGTCTTCTCACGGGCTGCTCGCAAACCCGTCGCCGCGAACTTCGCTTGTTTGCCGCCGCCTTTCAGAGGCGCTAACGCCTGCAGGATCGCCGTCAGCGAAGGAACGGTCGTAAGATAGATGCCTGCCTTCGTCAGCGAACTTTTGCACGCTGCAAACGAGCATTTGCCGACCGTATCGAAGATGATGTCATAGGTTTTACCGTTCTGGGTGAAATCCTCCTGCGTGTAATCGATCACGGTGTCGGCTCCCAGCGCTTTGACCCAGTCCCGATTCGCGGTGCTGCATACCCCGGTCACTTGGGCACCGTAGTGACGTGCGATCTGCACTGCAGCGCTGCCCACTGATCCTGAAGCACCATAGATCAGCACCGTTTGCCCGCATTGGATCTGTCCCTGATCTCGCAGGAATGGAAGTGCAGTTAGCGCCCCGTTCGGAATGCTCGCTGCCTCCGCATAGCTCAGATTGGCTGGTTTTAGGGCGAGCGCGTCATTTTCACCCATGCATTTATATTCCGCATATGCGCCAAACATGCCGAAGCCAAAGACTTGGTCGCCAGGATGAAAGCGGGTCACGTTCTTGCCAACTGCCTCAATCTGCCCCGCCAGTTCTTGCCCCAAAATCGGGTTTCTGGGTTTCCGAAGCCCGTTGAAACCGGGCGATCTGCGCATATCGGGGTCTTCTTTGACGACGCTGGTCGCGCATATCTTGATCAGCACTTCATGATCTTTGGGCGTGGGCTTTGCCATCTCTTGAAGATGAAGCACTTCTGGCGGCCCGAACTTGGTGTAGACAATCGCTTTCATCTTTGCTGCCTCCTTGATTGATTCATTACTCATGGGGATTACCCTGTTTGAGATTTACCGAAAGCAAGGTCATACCGAAATCACGTACTTTTCTCAGCAGTCGATGTAAGGCCGCCTGATCGATCACCGGACCGGTCAACAGGGTGCAACCATCCTCTTCCAACGTGATGGTCAGGCCTTCAAACGAGTCCGCCCACCGTGCATCCAGGTGTCCCTTGATGCGAATCTCGTATAGTCTGGGATGCTCTCTATGCTCAGTTGCTGCTTCACTCATGCTGCGCCTCGCAAATTCCCTCCTTACAGGGGTAATTCAGCCACCGCTATTCGTACTTTGCTTCAAGCAAAGGATATAGTTGGACATGATGAGGCATCATCATCACATCTGATGAACTGCTGTGATGATTCGTTATTTGGCGGCCAAAGACGGGGACAAATGACGGTTGTTGCTAGGGCACCTGACGCACACGACGGCGGGTCGTTACAGCAGGTTGAGTTCCTCAGCGCGGCGGAGAGCCGACCGACGATTATTCACGCCCAGTTTGGTGTAGATATTTTGGGTGTGGGTACGCACGGTGCTCAGAGATAGCATAAGTTCGCGGGCAATTTCCGGTCCGCTCAAGTCGGTGCTGAGCAGCTTGAGGATTTCCAGTTCGCGTTCGCTCAGCGGCTCAATCAGAAGTTGAGTGCTGGGTATTCGGGCGTCAGTGTGCCCCAAGGCCGCGCGCAATTGACTCATATAGTCTGATGCGATAGCACGTTTGGCCGCTTCGCGCAGCAGCGCATCCATCGGCGCGCCTTCGTCCACAAAGAGGCGAACGTAACCCTCCGGTTCAGCCAGCGTCAGAGCACGTTCCAAGGATACGAGCGCGCGCGAAATGTCATGGCGAGCCTCATGTGCGAGCGCTTGCAGGATCAGGATTTCGATCACACTGCCGATTCGACCACTTGCGTCCGCCGCTTGCAGCAGGCGTTCCAGTAATCCCGCCGCTTCCAAAATGCCGCCGTCTGCCTGCCCGTGCTTGTACTGGGCGATGAGCAGCCTGACTAACACCATGTGCTCGAATTCGTGCAAGTAGTCAACTTCATCGTCAGCGGATAAGCCTTGCTCACGTCCCCACGCCAAGGCTTCACTCAACTTGCCTTGCCTGATCCATATTCGGGCCTTCAACGCCGCGACCGGTTGCACATCGGGCAGTGGGCTTCGGACATAGTGACGTTCTGCCTCGTTCAGCAGATCCAGCGCGCGCTCCAGTTCCCCTTGCGCCGCACATATTTGCGCTTCGGCGCTGCATAACCGATGCATCCAACCGGTTAACGGCACTTGCTCGCCCAGTTTCTTGCCCATCAACAAGGTTTGAGCGGCGGTTTCCAGCTCACCCCATTCGCAGTAGAGTGCGCTGAGTCCCCGGTACAGATCAGCCGTTCCGACCGGCATTGGTTCGCCCTGACTAGCTGCGAGCTGCAATGCGTGCTGATAGGCACTGGCAGCCTCGTGGAGACGGCCGCGGGCACGTTTGATGTCCGCCAGTACAAATGAGATGCCGATGGCGGTTGAGATGCTGCCAGCGTTTTGCAGATCGGCTCGAAAATCGGACAGGGATCGGTCAGCTGCTTCCACGTCTCCGTGCGCATACTGGGCTATGGTGAGGAGTGATGTTGCTACAATCCGTCGAATATTGTCGCGCTCGGGGGTGAGCCTGAGTCCTTGCTGCGCGTATTTTACGGCGTTAGCGATGTCGCTGAGCGCCAGCGCACGGTAGGCGCGGGCAGTGGCAATCGTCGCCGGTAATGACTGAAAGACTTCTTCGTCCACCACGACCATCTCAGTTGCTGGAATTTCCGGTCGTTCCTCTCGGTGACCGGAGGTGTTCAACCACCATTCAGCGTCCTGCAACCGGGCTTCGCAGGCTTCCATATCACCGTTATCCAATAACGCCCAGGCATAGCCAACACTGAGCACGGGTCGGGTCAAGATCAATTCGTTGGGCAGTACCTTGACCCAACTGAGCCATGTAGCGGATTGCGAGCTGATATCCATCGCTGACCACGCCAGTTCGATCAGCCCCGCCGCGCGCTCGAAGTTCTGAGCGGCGAGCGCATGGTGGATGGCAGCGGCTGGCAGCCCGTTCTGCTCATACCATAGGCTCGCACGCTCATGTAGACCAGATACTTGAAGGCGATGTTTGTCCATTAAGCGTGTCTGCAACACCTCGGCGAACAGATGGTGATAACGATACCACTGGCGCTGGTCGTCGAGCGGAACGAGGAACAGGTTGCCTCGCTCCAGAACCTCCAGCAGGGCTGTGCCATCAGCGCGTCCGGTGACCGCATCGCACAGCGACCCATTCAATCGGTCGAGGATGGCGGTTTGCAGCAAGAAATGGAGTACAGCTTCAGGCTGACGCTGGAGTACTTCTTCCAACAGGTAGTCCAGCACAAAGCGGTGACTACCGGCGAACGCTTGGATAAAGCTGGCGCTGTCCGATCGCCCCTGCATCGAAAGCGCGGCCAATTGCAGTCCGACAATCCAGCCTTCAGTGCGGGTTTCCAGAGCTGCGATGTTTTCGGCAGAAAGCTTGAGTCCCATCACTTGATTGAGGAATTCCGCGGATTCAGCCGGGGTAAAGCGCAAGTCCGCCGCCCGTAGTTCGACCAGCTGACCCCGCGCCCGTAAGCGCGCCAGAGGCAAGTCCGGGTCTTCGCGGGTTGCAATCACCACATGCATTTGCGGCGGCATGTGGTCAAGCAGAAAGGTGATGGCGCTGTCAACTTGCTCAGCGTTAATGACGTGGTAGTCGTCGAGCACGAGGAAAAAAGGCTCCGGGGCAGTCGTGACTTGATTGAGCAAGTTCGTCAGCAGCAGTTCAACGGGCGGCGACTGAGGGGACTGGAATGACCCTAATATTCCGTCTCCCATCTCAGCAACGGATGATTGGTGAGCAGTCACCGTCTGCAAAGCAGCGCTGAGGTAAGCCAGAAAACGAGAAGTGTCATTATCGCCTTCGTCCAACGATAGCCACGCGACTGGTTGTGCGCAACCAGCACTCCACGCGCTGACCAGCGTCGTCTTACCAAAGCCAGCCGGGGCCGAGACGAGCGTTAGTTTGCGGTACAGACCGTCGTTTAACCGCTCGATCAACCGGAAGCGCTCGATGACTCCGCGGCGCGGTGGGGGAACGTACAGCTTCGTAGTGAGAATGGGCGTAGACATGGATCAATTATAAAAATCACATTCCGCCGCCGCAACCGAAAGGCTCGATTTCCTGGCTAGATCCGGTTCCATGCAAATCACATCGTCGCCGCATTAAACACAGACCCCACAGTGAGCAAGAATCGGTCATCAGCCGAGTAGTGGCTACGGATCACTGAGCCGGTATGCATTACATGCTGCTCATTCCGTGGCTTTCATGCGGAAATCGTAGGCACTGGGCAGCGGATAGTCCCGGTGGACACGGGCCAAGAGCGCGTCGTCAATCGGAATCTGCTCGTCACGGCTGATGCGTCCGGCGTGATAGCGATCCCATAAATCGGTCAGGATTTCGTCGCCTTCGCGGTAATCGACAATCTCGAAACCTGCGATGAAGCGTTTCCCGGCCCGGTCAAGGTCGCCAACAGCCAGCGCTGCTTCGATTTCGAGCAGTTGGATGCGACCATGCTGCTGGATCGTGTCCGGCAGTCCCGACAGCAGCGTGAGGAAAGTTGCCGGGCGTCCCGCATCGATCAGGATACGGGCGGCTTCAACGAGCAGCGGCAGCAGGTCGGGGCGCAGGCTCTGCGCTTTCAGCACATACGCGGATGCCTCCTCCCAACGCCTATCTTGACGCGCCAGCACCGCCAGATTACGCAATGCCCAAGCTGTCCGGCGACGGGCCAGCGACGTTTGCCAGGCCGCATGCGCGCCTTCTCGGTCGCCAATGTGCAGGCGCATGGTTCCCAGATGCAGCCACGCCTCCCAGCCCGCATCCGGTTGTTGGGCGACGGCAGCTTCAAGCAGTTCACGCCATTCGTCCTGTACCAGCAGCCCCGCGCTTAGTTCGTCGCTTGCGGGAAACTTCCCAGTTTCCAACAGCGTTCTCCAAGCCTGCGTATTGGGCTGTGTTGAAGCTCCGAAATCGAGTGCCGCGCTGGCGAAGGGCGGTTCGCCCGCCGTTTGTCGCCGCAGCAGTTCCAGTGCCCCCCAGTCTGAGCCGCGTTGCAGGATCTCGGTCGGCGGCTGATCTTTCCAAGCTTCGCCCCGCGCAAATTCTGCCTCAAACGCGGCGCGCGGCGCTAAGCGTTCCAACTGCTGCTCAACCTCCGTGCGCGCTTGATCCCAATCAGCATTGTGGACGCTAGGCGCATGCGCATCGATCAAACCGTAGCCTTCCAGCCAAGACCATTCAGCGCGGGGCGGCAGCGTGGCATACTCAAGTTGGGTCGGCGCGAGTCCGGCCTGAATTTCCAGATAGCGGTGCTCAGGGCCGTTCAGCCATTCCTGCCAGCGTTTTCCGCCTTGCCCCGTCCCCCACAGGAACAGTTTGCGTCCGTAGAGCCGCGCAGTCGACATGTGAATCAACCCGCTGCCGCTGCCATCCAGCGCGGTGATCCACGGGCGCTGGCCTTCGGGAATCATGAAGAAGTAATCGGCGGCGCGTTTGAAGCGCGTGGTATAGGTGACATCCTCGCCATTCACCACCGGAATCGGAACGGTCTGCATATCGGCGACGGACAGCGCATAGCGATAGGCGCGTTCTGCCGGGACGAGCACCCGCACGTCGTCGGCTTCCGGCACGGCGATGTTCGACCACCAGTACATGGGCAGCGGACGATCAAATGGATTGACGAGGCGCACACGTACGTAGAGCACGGGCGAGCCATCGGGCAGATAGGCATCAATCTGGTAGGCCGCCTGCCGGATGCGCTCCCATTCGTACAGGCGCAAGACAGGCGTCCCATCGGGCGTACTCAGGCGCGCAGCGAACAACGGCGAACAGGTGAACGGCGTATGCGCGATCACCCCCATGTTCCATTCAACGCCGCCACTAAACCACGCATTGCGCAGCGCCAGATTACCGGGCTGGAGCATGGGATTGACATACAGGAGTTCGCGTCCAGTCGGCTTGTGCACCAATGACCACAACCGCGCGCCCCAATCGAGCAGGAAAGTGGCACGCAGATGCTCATTCTCCAGCACAGCGACCCGCTGCGGCGTGGGCTGCCGCTGGCGCGTGTAACCATCCTGCATGGTGTACGGCAGATAATCCGGAACGAAACCGGCGGCGCGATCCTGCTCAGGATCGCCCGTCAGAAACGGCTGGTGCTGCGGACGCTCAAAACTGGGCAGCGGATTGTCGGCTCCGAGCGGGGCGGTCGGGATAGTCCAGTGTTCGAGGCGGAGTTCGCTCACAGTTATTTGACCGATCCTAACGTCATGCCGCTGATCAT
>CALKIA010000550.1 GCA_937988705.1 uncultured Chloroflexota bacterium
AAGCATCAAGCCGCCCAACTCAATAACGCCAAAGATAAGAGCGCCTTGCTCAATGCCATTGAAGAGGGCTTGAAAAAACGCAGCACAGATCGCCGACTCGCCAACAGCAGCGAGTGGGTCAAAGCGGGCAAAGCCAAATTGTATGCCCAGACCACCACGGGCGACTCGGACGAGCGCATCGCTGCGGCGGGTATGACTCCAGCCGATGATATGGCTCTGTTTCCTGATGGTTTGGCCGGGAATGATGATCACATCTATGGTGGCATCAAGCCCAGCTATAAATTCGATGATCTAGACGATAATACGGGCGTTGACCTCGATGAAGACGGTCAGGTCACGAACGGTTGGAACGTACCGGGTGCGATTGCCATTTACAACGCGCGCAATGTGCCGATGGAAAGCGTCTGGCAAACCCTTCGCCACGAGGTGCAGCATGACGCGGATCACAGCGATGACAAAACGGTCGCGGCGGGCGCTGATAAAATGGAACAGCGTTTCGAAGCCTATAAGACCGAGTACCGCGCCTATAACTATCAGCAGACGGGCTATGAACATCTGAGCGTCACGAAGGCTGTGAACAAATATGGGTACACGTGGAAAGAACGCCAACTGGCGATCTTTGAGCACATCTGGGGTGGCTACTCGCATACGAAAAAGTTCTGGGATAACAGCGGCGTTGATGCTCAGCCCTCGTCCAAAGGCTCACCTTACGACAACACGCTCGGCGGTGCGGCAAAAACGGCAATTGAAGCGCGGCAAACCCGCCTCGTCGCTTACGTCAACCCTGATGTTGAAGGCTATAACAAGTGGAATTCTGTCCGGGTAGAAAACTTCTATCAGGCGCTTAAAGCGGTTCCGAATGGAACGTCTGACGCAGCGGATCCCACCATTGTGACCTTGCTCGAACGGTGCAAACCGCTCAAGCTCGAAGATATGCGCTATATCCGGGCAGAATCGCCGGATTTTGAGCGGATGCTCATCGCGAAGCTCGCTGGCGCGGCCAAAACAGCCGTCTATGCCAAACTGGGAAAGAAGTAAATCATGCGCCCTGTGCCACCGTATGCCGTATTGAGTCAGGATGGAAAGCGCGCTGTCTATGCCCGTGGAACGCGCCTGCTGGTGATCGATACGGCAGCGGGGCAGAGCCGGATCGAACAGCTGCCGCACGAGGCGACGACCCTGGCGCTCACGCCGGATGGGGGCAGCCTAGCCGCCGTCAATTATAACGTGTTGAGCCTGTTCGGCCTGGGCGACCAGCTTGAACAACTGGGACAGATCGCCATCCCCGCGAAGCCGTATCGTCTGGTGACGGCCGCCAATGGAACAACGGCCGCGGCTTTCGTCTACAACGACGAAGAAGGCGTCATTGCGCTGTGGCGTGGCCCGACGCTCACACCTGTGCTCGGAGCCGAAGGCCATTCACTGGGCGCCGTCCTGCCCGATTTCATCGGTCTGGATGCCGTCAACGAAAGACTGTTGGTCTGGGGGCAGCAGGGGGCAGGCGCGTTCGGCGGTACGGGTGACGCTTATGTGCGGTTGTTTGATTTCAGCGGCCATCAACTCAGTGAGCTGTGGACGGGGGCTGAGTTGACCTTCGTTCCGAATGGATTTGTGCTGCCGCTCGCTAGAGGGACAGTGGGGGCATATGACCGGGAGCAGATCACCCTCTTTGACCCGCCAACGTTTGGGCGAGCAGCCGCTACCTATGCCTTGCGCGAACTGGAAAAGGTGGTCAGTTCTCCGAATGGTGAATGGATGGCGTGGCTGTGGAACACATCGGTTGGCAGCGATAGCACCTATTTTCTGGCGTCGGCGCAGCTGAGTGCACCAAGCGCTGTCCATGTGCTATCTTTCAAGCAGATGGGCGCATTCGAGCAGTTTGCGATTGCCGATGATGGGCAGATCACGCTGCTGTATGGCAAAGAACCTAATACCCTGCTCGTTTTTCGCTCGGATGGGGATCGCCTCATGCAGACCACGGACATTGATGTCAGCAAGTAGGACTAAAAACAAAACTTCCAGCTCTAGTGAGTTGGAAGTTCGCGTGAAGGTTGTGCCCCCAGCAGAAATCGAATCTGCGCCTTTGCCTCCGGAGGGCAACGCTCTATCCGCTGAGCTATGGGGGCCTCCGAATGGCTTCATGATAGCATCGAATAGCAACCAGCGCAAGATAGTCTGGTATCTGCGCGGGAAATCTGCTAAAGTCCGCCTGTTTTGTCGGTTGACCGTAATGAGACTCATGTTCGAAAAACAAGCTTACAGTCTGCTCTCGATAGCGCTCCTCGCTTGGCTGGCCACACTCATCGTCGGCTGCAGCGCCCTGAGTTCCCCAGATCCGGCGGTTACACTTCAGGCCGGACGCGCCGATCTAGAACTGGAAGCGACGAGCATCGCGCAGTCCGCACAGGCACAGGCGACGGAAGTCCGGGCCACCGTGAGCGCGGGAGAAACCCTCGTCGCCCAAGGCGAAGCGGTCAACAACCAACTGCTGGTGACCATGCGCGCGGTGTTTCCGCCCACGCAGCAGATTGTGCAGAACAATGGCGCTGTCACACCCGGCAGTGTTGCTTCACCTGCGCCGCCCGGCATGTTGGGGGAAGCGGCGACTCCGGGGGCGCCTGTCGATGGCAGTAACCCCGTCGATCCAGTGATCAACAGCAACACGCCGTTCACCGATGTGGGGACGGCGCTCACCGTCCGCGACGCCGATGGCTGTTCAATGGGGCTGGTGACGGCGTTTGCCGCCGATGTGCAGCGCATCTATGTGACGACGCGCGCGCTCAATATCCGCGCGGGCACAGTCATGCGCGTGCAGTGGAACTATGAAGGGCAGCCATCGTTCAGCGAGTCATTCACCGTCGCGCAGGATGACGATGATTTTTGCCTATGGTTCTACATCGAACCGACGAATGCCACGTTTGATGCGGGAACATGGTCGGTGCAGTTGTTCGCCAATGAGAGCCCTATCAATGATCCGCTGACGTTTACAATCGGTATGTAAAGTGGTGCATGTTGAGTGAGCATGGTAGGATAACATAGCTCCAATTACCGTAGGACTGGACTCTGTGAAATTCCGTCTGATCATCGTTCTGATACTCACGTTGTTGAGCGCATCG
>CALKIA010000551.1 GCA_937988705.1 uncultured Chloroflexota bacterium
GGTCGTGCTGTTAATGTTGACCTTGGCGCCCTTGATATAAATGTCGCCGCTGGTGGCCGTCAGCGCGCCCGACAGAATCTTGATCAGCGTGGATTTGCCCGCGCCGTTATCGCCGAGCAGACCCACGATCTCGTTGGGGCGAACCTTGAACGACACATCGCTGAGGGCCTGCACCCGACCAAAAAACTTGTTGATATGTTCCATGCGAACGAGTTCTTCGGCCATCATACCCCCGCGTTATGTCTACGTTCGAGCCACGAATGCAGTGCCATCATCCCGAGAATGATCGCTCCGATGAAAATGTTATAGGCTAATCCCGGCACGCCTACCATAACAATGCCGTTACGCATCAGGCGCAGGATCAACACGCCAATCACCGTCCCGATGATCGTGCCGCGGCCCCCGTTGAGCGCCGTCCCGCCGATGACCACCATCGCGATCACTTCGAGTTCATAGCTGGTGCCGCTGTTGGGGTTCGCCGCCGACACCCGCACCGAGCTAACGATGCCCGCGAAAGCCGCCATGACCGCCGTCAGCATGAACAAGCCGATCTTTGTGGCCGAAACGCGCACACCACGCGCGCGCGCCGAGTTCGGATTACCACCGGACGCTTGAATCCAGTTGCCCGCCTTCGACTGCGTGAGCACATAGCCAAGGATTAGCGCGAAGAAGATGAACCAGATCAGGGAGGCGTAGATCCGCAGTTGGCCGACCGTGAACTCGCCAACAATCAGGTCGAGCAGCGGCGACTCCGCCGTCCACGTGCGTTGGGGAAAGCCGTCGGTGATATAGAGCGAGAAGCCGCGGATAACGAGCAGCATACCGAGCGTGACGAGGAATGACGGGATTTTCAGCTTGGTGACAAACCACCCGTTGACGAACCCGACCACCAGCGCGACCAGCAGCGCAACGACGAAGCCGACTTCGAGCGAGGTCGTGCCGGTGTTGAGCAGCGTCCACATGATAATCGGCGCAAAGCCGAACAGCGACCCGACCGACAGGTCGAATTCACCGGAGGTCATGAGCAGAGTCATCGCCAGCGCGATCATGCCGAGTTCTGGCGTAAATGCCAGAAAGTTGCCGATATTCCCCGCGGAGAGAAACGTGGACGAAAACGCGCCGAACACCACGATTTCGCCGACGAGCAAGACCAATGGGCCAAATTCCGGTCGAGAAATAAGTCTTTGCAGGGTTGAGGGCATTTTGTTCTTCTATAAAGTCATTTTGCGAGAGTGACAATGGGGCTGGCACTGCTGCCAACCCCACCAAAAGCATCCATAAATTGTACTACGCCGTGCGCTTTACGACCCGGTCATGATGTCGAGGTAAATCTGCGCGGTTTCCGGGCCATACAGCGCGCCGGTGATGATGTCGAAGCCCGGCGGAATGCCGCTCGACGCCATCGCTGCCAGTGATAGACCCATATAGCTGGTCGCCATCGGGTCTTGCCACATCGCGGCTAACACGTAGCCGTCCAGAACTTCTTGCGCGGTTTCCGGCGAATTGCCCCAGCCGACGACCGGAATTTCGCCCGCCGCAATGCCGACCTGGTCGAACACGCGGGCGATGCTGCCGGCCACGAGGTCGCCCAGACCAATGATCGCCGCCACGTTTTCGCGGTTGGCAGTCAGATAGTCGGACATACGGGTGATGATTTCCGCCTGATCGAGTGTGGCTTCAGTCACTTCATAGGTAATGCCGAGCGGGTCAAACACACTGGCGATACCCTGAGTTTCCAGAACCTGATAGGTCGCTCCGGGGACTTCCACGGGCAGCCACACAAAATCGCCGGCTTCCACGTAGCCATTATCGACCAGATACTGCGCCCAGCGTGCGCCTGTCACGACGTTGTCGTTGCCGACATACGCATTACGACCGCTCGTCTTGTCTTCGGTATTGATGATGATCACGGGGATGCCGACGGCCTGCGCTTCGGCAATCACATCATTCAAGCTGCCCGGATCAGGGGTGCTGGTGACAATGCCCGCCGCGCCCGCCGCGATCGCGGCGCGGAATGCTTCTTGATGCGACGGCACATCGCCGCTGTGGAAGGAGGTACGAACTTCGTTCCCCGTATCCGCCGCCCACTGTTCCGCGCCTTGCAGGAACAGCGTCCAAACCGGGTCAGCCGGAGAACCATGCGAAATCCAGTAAAACACCTTGGGGGCATCTTGCGCCGATGCGCCGAACGAAGCGGTGAGCACCAACAGCAAGACTAACGCGAAGACTGAAAATCTCTTTAACACTTTTTGCTCCTTTGACCTTAAGGCTATTTACACCCACTTCCAGCAGCAACGGCAGGCATGGCGTAAGTTATTTGGGCGCGTTTCGCTGTATGGGTATCGGTACGAAGATAGCGTGTTCTCTGGGGATTGTCAATCAAATGTCCGGACAATTCGTCACGTAGGGGGCGACTTTATCCCGGCTAAAGCTCGCAGCTTAGCGTGATATGTAGCTCAATCCAAGAAAGAATAGACAATCGTAGGGGCAAGGCGCGCCTTGCCCCTACGTTCGACCTTCGACATAATGCGTTAATCCGACAAATGAGGTTGTAGGGGCGACCCTGTGTGGTCGCCCGTTGCGGGCGGGACAAGTCCCGCCCCTACAGAAGTATTTTAGATATCACGTGTTGTTCCCGTCTCCGGTCGGAGAGGGGAGTAAGGGGTGAAGCTAGTTCGCTGAGTCCGCGCTACCCGACATTATCCGCGGTGAGCAGACGGATCGGCGCGTCAATTGACAGCGGAATCGGGCGGCCTTCCGCCAGCTTGATCGCGTTTTCGACCGCCAGAACACCGATTTCATACGGGTACTGTGCGACCGTTCCGGTCATACGTCCGGCGCGGATCGCGTCCAGCGCTTCCGGAACGGCGTCCGTCCCGATGATGATGATCTGGCCTTCCAGACCCGCCGCGCGCACCGCTTCAACCGCGCCCAAGGCCATCGTGTCGTTCGCGGCGTAGATCGCCCGCACATCGGGGTTCGACTGGAGGATGTTCGTCGTCACATCCAGCGCCCGCGACCGATCCCAGTCGGCGGGTTGGCTCGCCACGACTTCCATCGTCCCGTTGACCGTGTCGAAGAAGCCGTCACGCCGTGCCTGACCGGACACATTGCCCGCTAGCCCTTCGAGGATCGCCACCTGCGCCCCGGCTTCGAGATTCGCCAACACGTAATTGCCCGCCAGCTGTCCTGCCTGATAGTTGTTCGAGGCGATGCGCTGCGCAATGTCGATGCCCGCTTGCGCGGCGGCATCCGCCGGGATCAGTTCGTCCACATTGATCACGGGCAGTCCTGCCTCGCTCGCTGCGGCCAACGCCGAATTCAGATTACTCGGCGTGATCGGCGACACGAGCAGCGCGTCAAAACCCTGTTCCAGATAGGATTCGGCCAGCGCCAACTGTTCGTCCGTGTCTGCTTCCGTCGGCACCGAACCAACCTGTACGTTCACGCCGTAGGTTTCGGCGGCAAACGCATAGCCGTCAGCCATCGCCTGCCAGTATTCGTTCGCTTCCGTCTTGATGATCGCGCCGAAGCTCAGGTCACCAATGGTCGGCTCGGGGATAGGCTGCACCGGGGCGTCGAGATCACCGACCGTCAGCAGGCGGATCGGCGCATCGATACGGCTGGGAATCGGACGGCCCGCCACCAGCTTGATCGCGTTTTCGACCGCCAGCACGCCGATTTCGAACGGGTACTGCGCGACCGTTCCGGTCATCCGGCCTTCACGGATCGCATCCAAGGCTTCGGGAACGGCATCCGTCCCGATGATGATGATCTGCCCTTCCAACCCGGCCGCGCGCACGGCTTCCGCCGCGCCCAGCGCCATCGTGTCATTCGCCGCGTACAATGCCTGCACATCCGGATTCGATTGCAGAATATTCGTCGCTACATCGAGCGCCCGCGACCGATCCCAGTCGGCCGGTTGACTCGCCACGACTTCCATCGTCCCGTTGACCGTGTCAAAGAAGCCATCACGGCGCGCCTGACCGGACACATTGCCCGCCAACCCTTCGAGGATCGCCACCTGCGACCCAGCTTCGAGATTCGCCAACACATAGTTACCGGCCAACTGCCCCGCCTGATAATTATTGGAGGCGATGCGCAGCGCGATGTCGATGCCCGCGTCCGCCGCCGCATCCGCCGGGATCAGTTCGTCAACGTTGATGACAGGGATGCCCGCTTCGGTCGCTGCGGCCAACGCCGAATTCAAGTTACTGGGCGTGATCGGCGAAACGAGCAGCGCATCAAAGTTCTGATCCAGATACGATTCGGCCAACGCCAACTGTTCATCGGTATCGGCTTCGGTCGGCACAGAGCCGACGACAACTTCTACGCCGTAACGTGCGGCGGCGAACTCATAACCCGCAGCCATCGCCTGCCAGTATTCGTTGGCTTCCGTTTTGATGATCGCCCCGAAACGCA
>CALKIA010000552.1 GCA_937988705.1 uncultured Chloroflexota bacterium
TAGCGGATGAGCACCAGTGGTCCACCGCGCAGCGTTCGGTCACGCTGACCTTCGAGCGCCGCAGCGCAGTACGGCACGCGCAAACAGCCGATCATGGCGCCCCCCCATCCACCGCGCGATCCGGATGCAGGTCGAGCACGATCTGGCGTTCACCAGCCCGGGCTTTATCCTTCACGATCGTGACCTGCACGCGATACCCGGTGACATCGCGGCCCTGTGTCACCCACCCTGCCCACGCGAGCCGCAGTTGGAGCTGAAACAGATCGTTGAGCGCCGCCGGAACTGGTTCGCTGTGCAGGAGAAGTGCGGCACAGCGCGCGCGGACGAGCGCCTCGCGTAGATGCTCCAGCGGTTTGCTGCCGCGCATGGGCAGCCCGACCAGATCGAGGACAATGAGGCGCACGCTGTTGGTGCGCGCGCAGTCTCGCCCAATGAGCAGAGCTTGCGCGGCATCCTCCGGTTGCACGAGCAGCAGACGATCCGGATCGACCCCACAGCGCGCCGCATAATCGGGATCGAACGTGCCCATCCCATCGAGATACACGACCGGCGCGCCAGCCGCATGCGCATTGGCGACGATGCGCAGCGCGAGCGTTGTCATGCCCGACGTCGGCACGCCGACCAGTTCGGTCAAGCCGTGATCAGGGATGCCTCCGGCCCCCAAGGCCGCATCTAGTTGAGGAAAGCCCGTCGGAAGTGCGGCGGCCGAGGTGCCCCGCGCGCCGAGCGTGCTGATGGCGTGATCGCCAAAGCGTTTCTGTAAATCCCATAGGGTTTGTTGTATGTTAGTCGTTTTGGGCATCACGGTTATCTTCTTGTTACATCGCCGCGCCCAAAACAGTATAGTTCAAATGTTCTTAAAATAGAAAGCTTGTTCGATTATTTCTCGGTACGAAGTTGGATAGAAATGGGTTTAGGTGGGTGTTGTGACGACATACATTCTCAGCCTAACGTACTGGATATTCCAAAGTATAAGCATAGAGCAAAGAAGTGGATATACTAGTCTTAGAGAAAAGTAAAACACACTATAAACAGGAGTCGCTCATGCCAACACAGATTATTATTGAGGACGATGCTCAAATTCTGGTTGAATTGAAGGGTGGGCGCGGCGTCGTTGACGTTGCTCGCGGTGACGAAAAAGACCTCGCTCAAAAGAGCGCAGAGGCATTCAACAACGCGATGGCAACTGTTTATACGGTTGCGAAGCGCACTGCGACGACGATCCGTTCACTGAAAGTCGTCGATCAGCCAGATACGGTGGAAATGACTTTCGGATTGAAGCTTACCTCGGAAGCGAACGCGCTCATCGTGAATGCCGGAGTTGAAGCGCAGATCGAGGTGAAGCTCACTTGGAAGAACGAAGAGAAAAAACAGGACGCTGAAGAATCCGCTCAATAGGTAGAGAGACTACTGGAGCAGCATTGACACATGAGCGAGATGTTACGCGCCGGAATTGTACGCATTTTTCGTGAGGCAGATCAACAGGTCGTGGGTGTTGGTTTCCTCGTAGATGTTGAGAAGAAAACCATCCTCACCTGCGCCCATGTGATCAACGCTGCTATAGGCAAACCTGATAACCAAGACAAGCCACGCTCGCTTATTAGTCTTGATGTCCCGTTTCTTGAACCGAAAAAGCAGTTGGATGCGCGTGTCACGCATTTCTTCCCTAAAAAGCCTGACAATACTGACGATATTGCCTTACTTGAAATTCTAGATGAGTTACCCGCTGGCGCTAATGCCGTTGAGTTCGCAGCAGCCGATGCATATGGTGGTCACGAGTTTGGCGTGTATGGTTTTCCTGTTGGCTACGAGGAGGACGGACAATATGTCGAAGGTAGACTACAGGAAAAACTGGTCAACAAGCGTATTCAAGCCATTGGCACGTCCAATTTAGGTTACTTCGTTGAGAGCGGATTCAGTGGCAGCCCAGTCTACGACAAAGATCTAGATGCTGTAGCTGGCATGATGATGCAGGTCGATGTGGAGTCGAAAAAAAGAATAGCGTTCGTGTGCCCCTCAAATGTGATCATTACTTATATAAAAAAAGGGCCAGTTAACACGATAAGGATCTTGGAAGGAGATGGCCCCACTTCTCAGAATGCCGAACCTCAATTCTCAAAAAAGGATAACTCTTTAAAGTTCGATTTCCTCAGCTTAGATCTAGAGTGGTGCCACGTTCCCAGTCGCTTTTCTACAGCTAATATAAGCCGTATGGAAGGGTCAAGTCCGCATTCTGAATGGGGTGGCAAACGAGGTGGATACACAGAGTATGGTAATACATATAGAGTGACTACGGAATTCCCGGCATTCTATATCGGCAGGTTTCCGATCACGAATATGACCTACCGCACATTTCTTGAAAGTGGATTTTTGGACTCATATATCAAAACTTTATCATCTGTCAAAGAGTTGAGCCACCTTAAATCCGGCTCGATGCTATCGAGTAACGAAGGTGACGATATGCCAAGAAGCAACGTTTCTTGGTATGAAGCTGTTATTTTCTGCTCTTGGTTAAATGCCGAGGTTAACACTATCGATGAGAGCTCATCAGATACAGCAAAGTTTCGACTCCCGACTAAAGATGAGTGGATGTTTGCATGCTTAGGTGCTGACTACGTTAGTCTCAAAGCATATGCTTCGGCTTCCAAGTTGTTCAATTTCAAGGAAAAACGTTTATTTGGCAAATCTCCTGTTGTCGCGTCTCAAGAGGCTCCTTCAGCATTTGGCGCAATTGATTTGGTTGGGAATGTCTTTGAATTATGCCTTAATGAAACCCAAATCATTTTCGGCAGAAGAAGAAGATGGGCAGTAGGAGGCTCATGGAAAACGTCACGGAACAACGGATTGGTAAGAAAAGTAAGCCCATCTGAACGAAATGATGACGTTGGTTTTCGAGTTATTTTTGGCTCACCTCCTAAAGGAAATGTGGTAAAAGAAGAACATGTCGGTACATACAGCCATGATGTGTATCCAGGTGAAGTTAACCTGTAGACTACGGTTTTGAATGGGAAAACGTTTCTCTCATAGTCTTCCTATTTCATCCGGTTGGAAGGGCCACAAAAGCTCACTAACGTCGCCGCACACGACTGAGATCTGTGTGTTCTTCAAGAATTGGCATACGACAAGCGGTTGAGTACGCTTTAAAAGGTCATGTGAATTAAGTTATTGGATTGGTTAGGTATCTACGATGGTGAGCCAGTTCGAATCAGCAATTGTGCGTGTTTTTGCATCTGACAACCGTGTTGTCGGCAGCGGTTTTCTCATCACATCAAACCATATCGTCACGTGCTGTCATGTGATCAGTCAGGCGCTCAATCAAGCCGATTCGATACTGCCACCACGCGAGTCCATCTTTGTAGACTTCCCATTCCTGGAGCGTGAGCAGTTCTTTTCAGCACGGGTTGTCCACTGGCTACCGAAAAAAGGAAGTTCCGGCGATATTGCTGTCCTGCTGCTTGAAACTCCCAAGCCTGAAAAGGTGGAGCCTGTTGTTATAGTTACGAACGAGGAATTGACTGGGCGCAACGTGAGAACGCATGGATTCCCGACAGGCTATGAAGATGATGGGCGACCTGCGCTCAGTGTCATTGTCGGTCTGTTGGCTGGAGGAAGACTCTCGATTCAAGGCACATCAAGCTACGGTGTCTGGGTGGAGGGCGGATTCTCCGGCGCGCCAGTCTGGGATGATGCTTTCAGTGCAGTCGTCGGGATGGTTGTGACGGTTGATACAGGCGTTGAGCGCTCTGCCTCAATCATTCCAGCCAGTATGTTTAGCCAGTATGCCAATGTTTCGCAATCCAAAAGAGATGATACCGACATACTGGGCGTAGTGAACGATTACAGATTAGGAAGCGCAGATCGATCCGCAAAGACCAGCGGCTCATTCGTTTTTATCAGCTATTCGCACGACGACGGTGAAGACATCGCAAAACTACTTCACGATGCTCTTGAAAGAAACGGCTGTCGGGTCTGGATTGATTATAAAGATTTGGCCGCCAACCCAGGAGTGGACTGGGACGACGAAATCGACCGCGCAATAGAGCATTGCGGAACCTTTGTTGCCGTCGTGACACCCCTTGCGCTCACCTCGATGGAGGTGAAAGGCGAATGGCGGTTGGCACAAGACGAGCGGAAACCGATTGTGCCTGCGATTCGGCAGCCTGTTCGTGTGCCGCGCAACTTTCGGCTTCTCCAGTGGATTGATCTGACAAATCGGGCAAATGCAAGTTCTGAAATCGCAAAACTCGTCAGGAAACTCGGGTGTTCAGATGGCGGTAGTGGGGATGATGTACCGCTGCCTACCCTACCCATGACTGAGCCAGACTTGCCCGATGATTTATCGTCGAAAAAGATCATTCACATTGATGAGGCTCGTGCCTATGCGATGGCACTGCTTCGGAAACGCGATTATGCCCGCCTCATCCAGTGGAGCAATGAGCTTGACGCGAAGTTACAAGAAGATGCAGACATTCTGGCTTTGCGTGCTGTCGCACAGGATGCGATTGGTAATGTCAAAGATGCGCTGGATGATTACACCAAAGCTATTCAACTCGATCCCCAAGATGCCAATCTGTATGTTCAACGTGCCAGCCTGAACGTTGATGTAGGGAACGTCCGCGAGGCATTTGAGGACTTCGAGAAAGCGCTGAAGCTCAACCCCGATCTTCAAGAGGTCATTGATACCGAGACAACCGCAATTGTCATTTTTGTCCGGGAACCCGATCAACTGCCGATGCCACTCTTTGATGAAATTGAGGGGCGTGCAGAAATATCGGCACTTGCTCGCAAAACCCTACAGTCCGGTGAACGAGTTCTGTTCTATGGGATTGGCGGTATCGGTAAGACTGCCTTGAGTACAGTGATTGCGAGAGAGTATCTTGCTGAGAAGCGAACTGTGCTATGGGTGAATGTCGGTTCTGCGCGGTTGGAAACGCTGCTCAACGCGATTGGGCAGGAACTTGAACGCGCTCTGGATAGGGACAAAGCGTTCAAACAGGCTGAGAGCGTTGAGCAAAAAACCAGCTATATCTCTGACTTACTTAAGCGCGAAAACCCGCTTCTGGTTCTCGATGATGCGTGGAATCCTGAAGAAACAAAACAATTCCTGATTTCGGTTGTTCCGCCTGGCTGTCCAACCATTGTAACCACCCGCCGGACAGATTTTGACGACATTCCCAGTCTCATCAAGCTCAACCTGGCTGAACTTTCTACAGAAGCTGCTATCAACCTGTATCAGGCAATCAATGAAATTGACAAGAATAGGCACGGTGTAGAGGAGTTGTGCCGTATTCTAGGCTTTCATCCCCTTGCGATTCGTCTGGCTGCACTGATGGGCAAAAACAGAGGTATGGGCGCTGACCTAACCCTCACGCAGTTGGATAATGCACAGGTCAGGAATCCTGTACGCGCCATCTTTGATGCGGTCATTGAAAGCGCTGCTGAAGATAATCGCAAAGTTTTCGTTGCAATTGGGGCTTTGCCGGTAACGAGAGTTACCGATGAATTTGTCGCCCTTATTCTTGATGAGCCAGTAGAGGCAGTTGCAGCGAAATCGCGTTACCTCGCCGATCAAGGGCTGATTAACCCGACGATTTCTACAGAAGGCGTGGCGTATTACGCTGTTCATGATCTCACCTATGCGTACGCTCATGATCTGCTGCTTGAACAAGGAAAACATGCTGATTTGGAACACAAAGTCGTCGAGGCAGCATGTGGCTATGTCGCAAAACATGCAGACAACTTTTCCAAACTCGCCGTAGAAAGACCCACGCTGATCGCTTCAGTTACCAGAGCGAAAGGCTATCAGGATCACGCATCAATCTACGCGCTGGTTGATGGGCTTCTCACTTTCCTCGATTATCAGGGCTATTCTGTCGATTATCTGAATGTTCTGTCGATTGCTTCAGAGGCGGCAGAGACTCAACAGGACAAAAGAAAACAAGCTCGGTATTGGAACGAATTAGCGACTGTTTTTGTCAGATTGGGGCGCTCTAGGCAAGCCATCCAGCACCTTGAAATGGCGTTGGTAGTGAGCCGTGAGTTTGGCGACAGGCGTAGTGAGGGCAGCATTATCGGCAATCTCGCCAATGTGTATGTTTCACTAGGCGAACTGGATCACGCCATTGAATACTATGAACTTGCCTTGAATATTGCCCGCGAAATCAGCGATCTTGCTAGTGAAGCGACCACACTCAACAATCTCAGTACAGTGTGGGATTCACGGGGTGACAAGCAGAAAGCGCTCGAACTGTATGAACAGTCTCTACCATTGATTCGTGAGATTGGTGATCGGCGTGGAGAAGCGACTACCCTCAGCAATATTGGCGCTGTATGGGATGCTTTGGGAGAAAAGCAAAAAGCCCTCGACTACTATGAACAAACATTAGCCATCAGCCGTGAAATTGGAGATCGGCGCGGTGAGGCTGTCGGGTTGACCAATACTGGTGCTGTTTGGGATGATCTTGGCGAAAAACGAAAAGCTCTGGATTACTATGAACAAGCTTTAATCTTGCACCGTGCTGTGGGCGATATCATTGGTGAGGCTTCAACACAGAACAATATTGGAAATGTATGGATGACGCTTGGAGAGATAGAAAAAGCGTTGGATTACTATGAAATAGCCTTGCAGGCAAGCCGATCATTATCAGATAAAAATCGAGAGGCTACTGTTCTAAATAGTATAGGTTCCGCATTACTTCAATCAGGAGAGTTGGAACAAGCGCGGGAAAACTTCCAAACAGCCATCTCCCTTTTTGAGCAAACAGGCAACAAGTTTGGCACATGCAATACTCTTCGCGCACTGGGCGACTTGAGCGTGCGGGAGGCCGCGTTGGACGCCGCGCGTGCCTACTACGACCGCGCCTTACCCATGTATGAGCAGATCGGCGACCGCCTTGGGCTGGCCAATACGCTCAAAGCTCTCGGTGACGTAAGCGTGCGGGAGGCTACGTTGGACGCTGCGCGTGCCTACTACGACCGCGCCTTACCCATGTATGAGCAGATCGGCGACCGCCTTGGGCTGGCCAATACGCTCAAAGCCCTCGGTGACTTGAGCGTGCGGGAGGCTGCGTTGGACGCCGCGCGTGCCTACTACGACCGGGTGCTGCCGCTCTACGAGCAGATCGGTGACCGCCTCGGGTTGGCCAATACGCTCCAAGCCCTCGGCGACTTGAGTGTGCGGGAGGCTGCGTTGGACGCCGCGCGTGCCTACTACGACCGGGTGCTGCCGCTCTACGAGCAGATCGGTGACCGCCTCGGGTTGGCCAATACGCTCCAAGCCCTCGGCGACTTGAGTGTGCGGGAGGCTGCGTTGGACGCCGCGCGTGCCTACTACGAGCGGGTGCTGCCGCTCTACGAGCAGATCGGCGACCGCCTTGGGCTGGCCAATACGCTCAAAGCCCTCGGTGACTTGAGCGTGCGGGAGGCTGCGTTGGACGCCGCGCACACCTACTACGACCGGGTGCTGCCTCTTTATGAGCAAATTGGTGATCGTCTGGGATTGACTAATACACTGCAAGCGCTGGGAGACTTGAGTCTACGCCAGGGTGACTATGCAGCGGCGCGTGCCTACTACGACCGCGCCTTACCCATGTATGAGCAGATCGGCGACCGCCTCGGCCTCGCCAATACCCTCCGACAGATGGGCGACCTCAGTCTGCGCCGCTTGGACCTCGACGCTGCCCAAGTCTTCTTCGACCGAGCGGAAGCGCTGTACACCACCGTGCAGGATACAACTGGGCTTCTGAACGTACTAGTCAGTAACGCGCGGCTCGCGCTTCAGCGCGGCGATACCGGAACCGCCCGCACGTATTTTGAGCGTCTGTTCGCCCTTACCGATACCCATCCAGCCTTCCGAGATCATCCGCTCATTCAACGCTGGAGAAGTGAATATCAGGCGCTCATGGGATCGGGCAGCCCCGGGCCTTCCCGACAGGAAGAAGTACAGCGGCTCGCCGATCTGCTCATCGGTTGGATACAAACGCCCGACTGGAGTACCTCGAGCGCCTACCTGCGCCAGCACGCCGCCGATCTGCTCAGCGAAGCTGCCGAAACCGTTATGCAGATGCTTGTCCAGTCGAATCCTGACAATCAGGCTCTCGCGCAGCATCTCGCCCTGCTCCGCAAAGGGCGGCAGGACGGTCTCGATGCGCTGGTACAGTCGCTGACAGTCGGAAGTTCTGCACCCAACGTCTCAGGGGGAGAAGCACAGCACCTCGCTAATCTGCTCATCGGTTGGATACAAACGCCCGACTGGAGTACCTCGAGCGCCTACCTGC
>CALKIA010000553.1 GCA_937988705.1 uncultured Chloroflexota bacterium
GTGATCACATGCAGGGTGCGCGTTTTCGGGTAGAAGTACCAGATCAAACGCGTGCCCCCGGCCAGATAGTCTTGAATTTTCGCTTCGATTTCATCAGCAGCATCGTTGGGCGACACGATCTCAATCGCGAGATCGGGTGGCGCGGGGATATAACCTGTCTCTGGCATCCCGTTCGGCAGTTGGTCTTGGCGGATGAACCCCACATCCGGGGCGCGCACCGTGGCGCCTTTGCCGGGCAAGTCGAGGATATACCCGGTTTCAGCAGCCGTCACATAGCCGAGTTTGCGTGGCAGGACATAGAGGGTGATGAAATGGGCGATTAAGTTACCATACATGCCATGTAATGCGCCTGCGGGTGACATCGTGATCAGTCGTCCTCTCGACAATTCGTAGAGTTTGGGTTCATAGCCGACTTGCGGCTGCCGATCCAATTCCATGAGATCAGCAATCGTATACAGCCTCTCTTGAACAGCCATTGCCTCGTCTCCAATCCGCTTAAAACCGATTATAACATCACATAGTGAGCAAATTTGCTACAATAGGGCGCGTCGATCAGAGAGTCCTAGAGGCTGGAGTTGCAGAATACAGCAAAATTCGAACTGCGCCGGGTAGCGCTCATCGTGCTGCTCCTTGGTTTGGCGGTGATCGTGCTGGCAGCGGTGCTCGGTACGGGCGAAGACGCGGGCACCATCATCAGCATTTTTGCGACCCGTTTTCTCGGCATCTTCATCGAAGCCATTCCCTTCCTGTTACTGGGCACGCTGGTCTCCGGCCTGATTGAGTCGTTCGTCAGCGCGGACGATATTGCCCGCTGGACGCCACGCAATCCCATTCTGGCGACCATCGCCGGGACGTTCATGGGCTTCGCCTTCCCGGTGTGCGAATGCGGCGTCGTGCCCGTTGTGCGCCGCCTGTACACTAAAGGGCTGCCGATGTCGGTCGGGGTGACGTTTTTGCTCGCCGCCCCGGTCATCAACCCCGTGGTGCTGGTCAGCACGTTCGTCGCGTTTGGCGCTGGCCCGGTGCTCATTGGACGCTTCATCATTACGGCGCTGGTCGCTTTCGCCGTCGGACTGGTGTTCGCCGTCGCCGCGCGGCCGCAGGATGTGCTCCAGCCGACATCGCTCGCGCCCGTCATGGGCGGCGATGGCGAGGTGATCCCCCTGTACGCCAAGACGCGCCGCAAACCGCTGTTGGTCGGCCTGCGCGACGCGCTCAACATGGCCGGTGATGAATTCTTCGACATGGGACGCTATCTGATCATTGGGTCGCTGCTGGCGGCGCTCATGCAGACGCTCGTGAGTCAGGATGTGCTGCTGGCCTTAGGGCGCGGCCCGGTCATTTCGGTGATCACGATGCAGCTCTTGGCCTTTGTGCTCAGCGTTTGCTCAACGGTCGATTCATTCCTCGCGCTGGCGTTCGCCGGAACGTTCACCACCGGGTCGATCCTCGCGTTTCTGACGTTTGGTCCGATGGTTGACATCAAGAGCACGCTGATGTTCGCGGGCGTGTTCAAGCGCCGCGTGGTGCTGTATTTGATCCTCCTGCCGCTGCTGCTGACGATGTTGATCGGCATCTGGCTCAACCTGAATATCGCCTTTTAGTCGGTACGGATTTTGAGTAACTGGCCTGTCACCCCTTACCCCAATCCCGCTCCCTCGCTCGCGGGGAGAAGCCGGGGGTGGGGTCTAACGGGAAGTGCAATGGAGAACCTGTATGGAACATATCCATGATCACGAGCACGACCATGCTGAACATGACCACGATCATCGCCGCGAACTGCTGGCCGAGATCGTCAAAACCGGGCTGCTGATCGGCTTAGGGCTGTATTTCGTCGTCAACATCGTCAGCGGCAACCTGACCAACTACATCAACGAGCGCTTTAGCTGGCTGTCCTATGTGGCGGCGGCGCTTTTCCTGCTGATCGGCGGGTTTAGCGCGCTGCATTTGCTGAGCCAACGGCGCGCTGAGCATGACCATCAGCACGATCACGGTGCGATCTCGTGGGCCACACTGCTCGTCGTCTCCGTGCCGCTGGTGCTCGGCACACTCATCCCGTCGCGGCCGCTCGGCGCGGAGTCGGTGGATGGCAACGTGAGCATCACCGCGGCCAGTGTTGACAATATGGTGCTGTCGATTGAGCCGGGCAAACGTAATGTCCTCGACTGGCTGCGCGTGTTCAATGCCACCGACGATTACGCCACGCTCAACGGTCAGCCCGCCGATGTGATCGGCTTTGTGTACGTTGAACCAACGTTTGGCGCGAATCAATTTATGATCGCGCGTTTCACCGTGAGCTGCTGCGTCGCCGATGCCAGTGCGATTGGCATCCCGGTACAGTGGCCAGAGACAGTCGAGCAGGGGCAGTGGGTGCGCGTGAAGGGCGTGATGCAGACCGGCGACTTTCGCGGTGATGCGGCCCCGATTTTGCACGCCCAAACAGTCGAAGTCGTTGACCAGCCCGAACACCCGTATTTGTATCCGTAGTGACGAGCAGCATTCTTTTCAGGAGGTCATGAAGCTTGCGGCCGTTCTATAACCCCTCACCCCCATCCCCTCTCCCACGCAAGCGGGGAGAGGGGCGATTCCGCGAGTGCCGCTGTCTCCCCTCCCTGAATTCGGGGAGGGGTTGGGGGTGGTGTCACACGCCGAAGCTCTCCGCTAAGCTCATGTCGCATCTGCACTGGTATAAACAATGACTAATTTGCCAACGAAGTTTGCCCGGCCGCGCGCGCTGTCGCGCTTTGACCGTGCGGTGGCCGGCGCCATCGTGGTGCTGATCGGCGCGATTCTGCTGACAATTGTGCTCGGCGACCGCGTCGGGGTGACGCTCAAGCGGGTGACGCCGCTCGGTTCGGCGCACAGCACAACAGCGATCACGCTGCAATTTGACGAGCCGATGGATCGTCCGACGGCGGAAGCGCGCTTGCGCACCGAACCGCCGCTCACCGGAACGGTCACATGGAGCGGCGAAACGCTGACCTTCAAGCCGGATGCGCCGCTTAACCCGGATGCTGAATACACGGTGATTCTCGAACGCGGGGCGCGGGCGCAGAGCGGACGCGAAACCGTGAGCGAATTCCGCTACAGCTTCACGGTGCTGCAGCCGCGCGTCGCCTACCTGTACCCGGCGGATAATTCGCCGCAGAACATCTGGATTGTCGCTGCGGATGACCCGAACAGCGCGCAGCAGTTGACCACCAGCCCGTCGGGAGTTTACGATTTCGCCGTCAGCCCGGACGGCGCGAAGATCGCGTTTTCCGAGTACAACAGCAACGGCAACATGGACATTAAGCTGCTCGATCTGGATACCGGCGCGCTGCTCCAATTGACCAACTGCCTCGACGCGACCTGTTCGACGCCCGTGTGGCGACCGGACGGCGGCATGATCGTGTATGAACGCATCGACTACAATACGGGCGTGGAAGGCGTAGGCGCTAGCCCCGTGCGCCTGTGGACGCTCGACATGACGACCTACCCGCCGCCCACCCGCCCGCTGTTCAGCGATTTGCAGATTTTGGGCTACAATGCGCAGTGGTCGGCGAATGGCCGCCGCATTTCGCTCGTGGATCGCGGCACATCGTCGATTCTGATCTACGACTTCGACACCGGCGAAATTGTCGGCATTCCAACCAGTACTGGGACGTATGGCGCGTTGTCGCCCGATGGTCTGAGCATCATCACGTCCAACGTGCTGCTGCTGGAAGGCGCGCAGGCGCGGGTCAAAATGCAGTTGGTCGGGTTGGATGGCGGCATACTGCTGGATCTGAGCACGGGCGATGACTCGATTGACGAGAAGCGCGCCCAGTGGCGACCGGATGGGAGCGTGCTGGCGATCTCGCGCGACGACCCGGATGCCATGGGCGGCACGCAAATTTATCTGGTCGATCCGACGGACGCCTCCGCCACTATGCTCACCGACGATCCGCTGTACGCCAGCACCTTTTTCTATTGGAATCCGGCGGGGACGGCGCTGGCCGTTCAGCGCTTGCCCTTGCTTGATGGTGGCATTACCGATCCGCTGTCTCGCCCGGAAATCTGGGTGGTTGACATCGTGAGCGGGGACGGCCTTCGTTTAGCACACAACGGCTATTTGCCGAGATGGATACCATGACTCAACCTGAACCGAACGGCGAACCACTGGCCGCTCAAGAACCAACTCCCATCATTCAGCCGCCAAAGCGCGGCGTGTCTGTGCCGCTGCTCATTTTCCTCGTGTTTCCGCTGATCGGCCTGTCAGTTGCGATGATCTTCATGTTCCTGAGCGCAGGCGCACGGGCGAACAGCGGTTTGCCGACCCCCGGCCCGGTCACGCTGCCGCCCATGCCCACGCCCATCGATCTCGCCAATACCCCAGTGATCGATTTTCAGCTCACCTCGTATGATGGCGAATTGGTCGACGCTGCTGACTATCGGGGACGCATCGTCTTCCTCAACTTCTGGGCGACATGGTGCGAACCGTGCAAACGCGAAATGCCCGCGTTTGCCGAGTTTGTCGCGACGCAGCCGGAGGACGGGGCGGTCGTGCTGGCGGTGAACATCGAAGAGCGGCGCATCGACGTGGAAGCGTTCCTCAACGACAATGGCATTCGCGGCCTCACCGTGCTGCTTGACCCGACGGGCGACACCGCCGACGAATACGGCGTGTTCCAACTGCCGGTAACCTATGTGATCGACGGGACGGGCGTAATCCGCTATCCTAAATACGGTGAAATCACCTTGGAAGAATTGAATGTCTATACCGAGGCATTGACCGCAGAAAGAGCATCATGATCGATATTCCCCGCGCATTTACCTATGTTTTTGACGATCCGCAGTGGGTCTCTAAGCTGGTGATGGTCGCCATCGTGACCTTCGGCTCGGCGATTCTGTCGCCGATCCTGATCGGTCTGGTGGGGATCGCGGTTTTATTCGGCTACCAGCTGGAACTGATCCGTAATATCCGACGCGGGGAACGGCATCCGCTGCCGGCCTGGGACGATTTCGGGCGCTTTCTGAGTATGGGGATCAACCCGCTGATCGCGTCGATCGCCTACAACGTGCCGAATCTGGTCATCGGCCTCGTGATCGGCCTCATCGCCATGACCGCAGGCGACGGCTTGCTGAGCGGCGGTCTGGTCACCTTGGCGCTGTGCTGCTTCGTCCCGCTGCTGTTCATCTACAACCTCGCCATTCAGCCCGTGTATACCGTGGGACTGGGGCGCTACACCGAAGATCCACGCCTGAATGTGTTCTTCGACCTTGGCGGATTGATCGCATTGGTGCGTTCGCGCACCGATTTGCTCATCCAGTGGCTGCTCGGCGCGGTGATCGCGGCGGTGGCGATGGGATTGGTCAACAGCATCCCGTGCCTCGGTTGGATCGTCGGCACCGCGCTCACCATTCCGATCTTCGGCCACCTCAGCGGGCAGTATATCACCGCCGTGCTGGGGCAGGGTCAAGGCAAGCGGAAGAATATGTAAAGCAACTTCACCCCCGGCCCTCTCCTAAGCCACAAACCGAATGTTAACCAAAGGACGAGGCATGCCTCGTCCCTACAAACCGCCGCTTTCGTAGGGACGAGATATATCTCGTCCTGTTTTGGAGTCTTTCAGACATTGGCCTAGAGGCGAGGGGAGCAAGAAAAGCCCCTCTCTACCCGGAGCGAGACAGCTTGTGGAGCGAAACGGGGTGAGGTTGGCTTTACCCCTGTAACAGCGACTGCGCCCCGTCGATCCAGATTTCCGTGCCGCTGATGTGCTTCGACTGCTCCGACGCGAGGAACAGCACCAGATCGCCCACGTCTTCGGCTTTACCGGGCGCGCCATCCGTGAGCGGGATTTGGCCGTCGGGGAATTCGACCGGTTCTTTCTCGCGCTCGACGTTGCGCTTCTCCGTGTTTTCGTCAATCTGACTCTCGATCGCGCCGGGGCAAATCACGTTGACGCGGACTTTGTGTTTCGCCAGTTCCAGTGCCAGCATTTTCGCCATCGCCACCTGCGCCGCTTTGGTGCACGAGTAGGCAGTCGCGCCCGTGTTGCTGAAAATGCGCGTGCCGTTCACCGACGCCGTGATGATAATCGATCCGCCTTGCTGTTTGAGGTGGGGCGTGGCGTACTTGATGGTGTAGAACGTGCCGTTCAGGTTGATGTTGATCGTCTGCTGCCATTCTTCCGGTGTGAGGTCTTCGATCGGCGCCCACACGCCATTGACCCCCGCGTTGGCGAATACAATATCCAGCCGCCCCCAGCGCCCCACCACCTGCTCGACCGCGCGCTGCATCACCGCCGGGTCGGAGATGTCCGCATTGACGGGCAGCGCCTCACCGCCCGCCGCGTTGATCGCATCCGCGACCTGCTGATTCTCAGCGGCAGAACGTCCGAGGATGGCAACTTTCGCGCCTTCGCGCGCCAACCGTTCGGCGGCCGCTTTGCCCAAACCCGACGCCCCGCCCGTTACCATAGCCACTTTGCCGCGTACCGTCATAGAAGCATCCCTCGCTAATCTGTTGACATAATCTCCAATGTAATAGAGATTTGCCGGGGAATGTTTAGAAAGGGATTAAGGCGAGATGACCATCGCGGCTAGCTTGGTCAGCACAGCGCTGGTGTCTGCTAGCCAGAAAACTGGAAGGGGATGACGGCGCCTGTGATGAAACGCCCGGCTTCCGAACACAAAAAAGCGATGCTTTCGGCGACATCTTGCGCTGAGGTGGTGGGGCGTGTCTGCCAGGCGGCGGCGTGCTGACTCTGCGCGATGGCGTCAGCGAGCGAATCTTCGTCTGCGACCGGGCCGGGCGCCACTACGTTGATAGTCACGCCCTGCGCCCACGCTGACCGATGCGCCTGCAAAATGATTTCCTGTCGGGCGGCTTTGGCGACGTTGTAGGCGTAAGCGGGCGAGGGTAAGTTTGGGTTCATGCCGATGGCGATGATCCGCCCCCACTTCTGCTGATACATGCGCGGGAGCAGCAGCGGCAGCAGGTAGAGCGCGGGCGCGCTTTCGCGCTGCAGGTCATCGAGCGCGGCGGCCGCATCCAGCATATCCGGTGGTTCGGGATGCCAGCCTGCGCCGGGGTTGATGACACAGATATCAATCTGACCGTATTGCTCAAGCGTGGTTTGTACGAGGTGTTCACAGCCGGCCGCCGCGAAGATATCGGCTTGCACCGCGCAGGCTTGGCCACCCTGATGGGTGATGGTCGCAACCACTTGATCCGCTGCTTCAGCGGCCTGATGATAGTTCACGATCACCTGCGCGCCCTCACGAGCCAGCGTGAGCGCTGTACTGCGTCCGATGCCGCTGCTCCCGCCGGTCACAATGGCCACTTTGCCTGTACACATCGGCTTCATGGGAAGTCTGCCTCTCTGCGTACCCCAATGCCCCGTCGATTATAACCCGCGGATGTGATCTAGGGCGTGGTCAAGCTGACACGGTATTCACCGGTAGTCGTGCCTTCGCGCACGCCGAAGCGCGTCACGGCGATGATGTAGGTATCGTCGGCGGGCAGCGTATAGGTCAACTGTGAGTCGCGCGTGTTCGCGTTGGCGTCGTCGTTGACCGCATCCGGCAGGGGGGTATCGTCGGCGCGGCGCAGGATCACCATGGCGTCGAGATCGC